>JAQUYR010000007.1:2437-32252 GCA_028691715.1 Bacilli bacterium
TTTGCGATTTCATTTTTGATGATTATTTAGAACTAATCGATTATTTTAAAAAAGAAAAAATATAAATTGACAAAGCAACATAAAAAGTATATAATATGTATGTTGTGAAAAACTAAGCGCAACCGCACATAAAAGGTCTTAAGCGAGATTTCTCCACCTCAATTGGCGTGTCTTATAAAAAAACGAGGAGGTGCTTGTATAATGTATGCAATTATTGAAACTGGTGGTAAACAATATCGCGTTCAAGAAAATGATTTTATCTATATTGAGAAATTAGAACTTGAAGCTAGCGAAGAAGTTGTTTTTGACAAGGTTTTAATGGTAAACGATAAGATCGGAACACCATATGTAAAAGGTGCAAAGGTTACTGGCGTTGTTGAAAAAAACGGCAAGGCAAAAAAGATTATCGTTTATAAATATAAATCTAAAAAGAACTACCATAAGAAACAAGGTCATCGTCAACCTTATACTAAAGTTCAAATTACTGCTATTGAAGGTTAATCATGATTACTGTAAATGTTTATAAGGATGAAAACGAAAAAATTAATGGAGTTTTTATCAGTGGACATTCAAATTATGATGTTAATGGCAAAGACATTGTTTGTAGTGCTGTATCTACAGCTGTTCAATTAACAGCCAGCATTATTGAGAAGGTATGTCCAAAGTATATCTTTGAAGCCAGTGAAAAGGATGTAACTATGAAGTTACAAATAATTGAGTCTACCGAGTTTTGCGATATAGTTATCGAAACTTTGGTTGGAGTATTACAAAGCATAAGTGAGAGCTATGCTAAATACATTAAAATAAAATTTATAAAATAGGAGGTAATCTCATGTTTAAAATAAATATTCAGTTTTTCGCATCGAAAAAAGCTGCAGGTTCAACAAAGAACGGTAGAGATTCACATGCCAAAAGATTAGGTGCTAAAAAAGCAGATGGTGAATACGCAACAGCGGGTTCAATAATCTTCCGTCAAAGGGGAACTAAAATTTTACCAGGAACTAATGTTGGTATTGGTGGAGATGATACTTTATTTGCAACTATTACTGGTTATGTAAAATATGAGCGTAAAGGAAAAGATAAAAAGCAAGTTTCTGTTTACGAAGTAAGATAAATATGATATGCACTTATTTTAAGTGCATTTTTTTAACTTGAATTGTAGGAGTGTGATAAAATGTTTATAGATGATGTCAGTTTGTCGATAAAAGCGGGAAATGGCGGAAATGGCCTAGTTGCTTTTAGAAGAGAAAAAAACGTCCCTATGGGTGGTCCCGCTGGTGGAAATGGTGGACGTGGTGGCGATATAATTTTTGTTGGTGAAGAGGGACTAACAACATTGTTGGATTTACGATACAATCGTATTATCAAAGCAAAAAATGGTCAGAATGGTATGACTAAGGATTGTTTTGGGAAAGATGCTGAAGATGTTTATGTAAAAGTTCCTATTGGAACAGTGGTCTATGACCTAACTGATAAGACTGTTATTGCTGATATTACAAGACATAAGCAGGAAGCAATAATTGCTAAAGGTGGAAAAGGTGGAAGAGGTAATTCAGCATTCGCTACTCCCAGAATTCCTGCTCCAGAAATATGCGAAAAAGGTTTACCTGGAGAAGAAAAGCAAATAAGAGTTGAGTTAAAAGTTTTAGCTGATGTTGGATTAGTCGGTTTTCCAAGTGTTGGAAAATCCACTCTAATTTCAGTAGTATCAGCTGCTAGACCAAGAATTGCTGATTATCACTTTACAACATTAGTTCCAAATCTTGGAGTTGTTGGTGTGAAGGACGGAAGAAGTTTTGTAATGGCTGATCTTCCTGGTTTAATTGAAGGTGCTAGTATGGGAGCAGGTCTAGGATTCCAATTTCTAAAGCATATTGAAAGAACACGTGTTATTGTTCATATAATCGATATGGCTTCCATTGAAGGTCGCGATCCCATCGAAGATTACATGAAGATAAACAATGAACTAAGGATGTACGATGCTAATTTATTATCAAGGCCACAAATAATTGTTGCCAACAAAATGGATATTGCTGGTTCACAAGAAAATTTAAAGAAGTTTAAAGAAAAAATCAAGGATGTTCCTGTAATCGCTATAAGCGCTTATACTAGAGATAATCTTGATGAATTATTATATAAAATAGCTGATACTTTGGATATTGAAAATGCTAAGAAGAGTATTGTGACTATTTCAGATGAAATTGTTGAATATAAATTTAAACCAAAAGAAATCCCCTTTATCATTGAAAAAAGCGATGATGGAGTATATAATGTAAGTGGTCCTGAAGTAAAAAAATTGTTTGACATAACCGATTTCAATAGAGATGAGAATGTTAAATTATTTTCCAGGAAGATTAGAAAACTCGGTGTTGACGACGAATTAAGAAAATTAGGCGTTAAACACGGAGATACGGTTAGAATTTTAGGATATGAATTCGAATTCTTTGACTAATTAAATAGACGCTATTATTTTAATAAAGCGTACTCTAAAAAAATTTATGAAGGTAGGTTTTATCTATATGAAAAACACTATGAAAATTGCTTTTGCTGGCATATTGATTGCCTTAATGTTTGTTTTATCTTGGACTGTTTTAGGAATGATTCCTTTAGGAATTGCCAGTGCTACAACTGTTTTTATTCCGGTGTGTATAGGAATTGTCTTTTTTGATGATTTTAAATACTCTGTTATCCTAGGTTTATTTTTTGGAATTGCTTCATTTATAAGATCCTTTGTTCCTCAGGGATTTTTGGATCCCTATTTTCAAAATCCCCTTGTCTCTGTTTTACCGAGATTGTTAGTTGGTATTTTGGGATATTTTGTATATAAAGGTTTAAGCAAAATAATAAAAAATAGAATTGTTATTGCGAGTTTAGTTGGAGGAATTGTTGCCCTGTTAAATACTTTTTTGACTATGTCTACTTTGATACTCGTCTATTTTAACGATGTCAGTCAGACATTTGCTGATTATGGCTATGGATTGATGAGTGCTCTTGGTACTATTTCACTTTTAAACATGTTACCAGAAATTGCTGTTGGAGCTATCATAACTCCAGTAATCATTAAAGTACTGGATAAATTAAATACAAAATACTCCCAGTAAAAAAATTTACAAACACTTCGGTTTATAGATATATATCTATAAACTTTTTTTTATTTCCAGAGATAAAATGTCTTTGTTTACTCTTGACAAATACTATTTTTATGTTATCATTAATATGGTAAAACGATTTACCAAAAAATAGAATTAATTTGGAGGTATCATAAAAATGACTAAAACATATAAAAAATGGAAGATTTTTGCAATATTTCTTATAGTATTGCTAGCATTAGAAACGTGTTTCATCATTGTGATGCCTAAGATAATAAAAGATGATAATGATACTGCGGTTCAATTAACACCTGCTACTATTAGAGGAAAAGTGTTAACAGATCTTGGTGAGATGTTAATGGCTAATATAATAGTCGAAGATAGTGATGGTGCAACTTCGCTATATACAACAAACCTTTTATCTGGGTATGAAATTGAGCTAGAAGAAGGCGAATATACGCTTCACTATACAAGGGGTATGCAATATTCTACAGTAACAAAAACTATAAAAGTTGAAAATTTTAAAAATTATTATCTAGAAGATATCAGATTGATAGAATTATATAATGCGGAAAGCAAAGGATATTATGCTGGTGATTTACATCAACACACTATTTTTTCTGATGGTACTCATAATGTTGAAGAATTGATCAGAGCAGATATTTCTGCTGGGCTTTCATGGGCAGTATTATCTGATCACAATGATAATACTGGAATTTCAGAGTGGATGCAAACTGATAGACTGCCATATGATATTGTTAATGGAGAATATGTATACTTTACACCTATTGCTGGTGTGGAGATTACTACTGGATATGGCCATTTTCAATCAATTGGAAACAGTGCTGTTGTTGAACAATGGGATATTGATTTAGATTTAGGAGAAAATCCCTATGAAGAAGTGGAAATAATTGTCAAGGAAATAGTGAGAAATGGTGGTATCGCTCAATTAAATCATCCTTATTCGACTGGTGGTATGGGCTTTAACAACTATAATGGATTATGGGAATTAATTGATAACTTTTCAACAATTGAAATATGGAATGGCTATTTTGAACCATGCGGTTATATTCCTCCTGAAGGTGTTTTAAATCAAAATAGAAGATCAATGTTAAAGTGGTTTGAACTATTAAATCAAGGGCATATTTTATTCGCAACTGGCGGTACTGATCTGCATAGTTATAATGGCTCATATAATCCTGCACTATATATGGGTGATTCCAAGGCATACGAGAAGTTGTTGAAGAAAACAGGGCAATATGCAGGTATGCCAACTACTTTCGCTTATCTAAGTGAAGGAATGAGTGAAGAAAATGTTCTTACGGCTGTGAAAAATGGTAATACTTTTATCAGTAATGGCCCTCTTATCTTTGCCAATATAGATGGTAAAACTTATGGTCAAACAGTATTGAATGATAAGAGAACTATAAATATTGAAATGTTTTGTCGTGATGGTTTAGAGACATTAAACATCTATAAAAATGGAGTTCAAGTTAAATCTGTTGCTTTAAGTGGAACAGATTTCCATGAAGATATTCAACTAACAGATGTTTCTAGTGGCGATTGGATTGTCTTTGAGGTTTATGGAACTGGTGTCTACTATGCGATAACTAATCCTATATTTTTTGCGTAATTAATATGAGAGTATTACATATAAAGAAAATGAAGAAAGGAGAAATAACATGAAAAAAACATTTTTAAAATTGAGTGCTTTAGTTTTAATGGGTGTATTAGTATTGACAATGTTTGTTGCTTGTAGTGGAACAAAGGTTGGAACTGATACTGCAACAGCTAATGATGATTATTATAGTGAAGATTATGGTAATTATACAATCACTGTTAAGTTGATCATCAGTAATCCAGATCCTACTAAGGATCCATTATTTAGTGGTACAGTTACTATGAAAACAATTAAGCACATGGCTTATGAAGCAGTAGAAGCTGCTTGTGCTGCCAAGAGCATTGAAATTGTAGGTTTGAATGGATATTCTAGTTTCATTACAACTCTAGCTGGTGTTGGCTATGTTGATAATGGCAATGGAACATATTCATCATGGAGTACTACTATCAATGGTAAATTTTCAGCTGGTGTCGGTGCCCAACAATTAAGAGATGGCGACTTATTTGAAATTACTTATGTAACTCAAGAAATCACTTGGTAAATTAAAAGTATTCTAGTAAAATGATTCTAGTATGTGGCGGAAGGCATTTTGCCTTCCGCAAAACAACTGGAAAAAAAGAGGTAAAGAAATGAAAAAAACAATTATAAAGAATTTCATAATATTTTTAATGTTTATGGTGATAACCATAAGTCTATTTGGTTGTGGTGGTAATACCGAAGTAATCAACGATGGAAGAAATGATGGAGTCACTAAGGTATGTCTAATAATAAATGGTAATTTAGGTGACAAGTCTTTTTTTGATTCAGCAAACGAAGGTATAAAGATGATTAACAAGAGTAATCCTGAGATAATTACTACAGTAATGGAGATTGGCCAGAATACTAGTAACTGGGAATCTTCTTTAAGAGAGGTTTGTGAATCGGGTGAAAAATATGACCTTATCATTGTTGGAACTGATCAAATGCGCGAGAAATTACAAAGAATATCACCATTATATCCTGACAAGAGATTTATTATTTTTGATTCGGATATAAATAAAGAGGCAAATAATAAAACATTTAGTAATGTTTATTCAATAAAATATAAACAGAACGAAGGTTCTTTTTTAGCTGGAGTTTTAGCTGCTACATGGTTACAACAATTACAGCCAGAGGAAAGCATTAAAAAAGCTGGATTTGTTGGTGGATTAAAATCAGATATCATTAAAGATTTTGCTGTTGGATACTATCAGGGCATTCAATATATAAATTCTCTTGAAGGATATTTAGAAACCAATACTTATAGTTCCTATGTTGGTGGATTTACAGATAGTACAACTGGAAAAGCACAAGCTTTAAGCCAATACAATAATGGCGCTTCAATTATATTTCAAGCTGCTTCACAATCCGGATTGGGTTGTATTGATGCAGCGAGCGAATTATATAAGACTAAAAACATTGAAAAATATATAATTGGTGTTGATAGTGATCAATATAATTACTTTTCAACTGGAGATACTGCTGATTTAGACAAAGCAAGACGAATTGTAACGAGTGTTTTAAAAAGAGTCGATCTATCTTTATATGATTCTATATTATCATTTCACGAAGGTAAACTTAATTTTGGAAAAGTTGTTGAAATGGGATTAGATAGCATTATAAATGATGAACCAGTTATCGGTCTTGCCAAAAATGAATACTATTTACAAACAATTCCTCAAGAAATTCGTGATTTAATCGATTCAATAGAAGAAAAAATAGTCAGTGGAGAGATTACTATTAAATCAGCCTATGATTTGACATTATCAGAGTTTAATGCCATTGAAGATGATATAAAAGTAAAATAAGGTAATTATGAGTAAAACAATTATAAAAATGCAAAATATTTCTAAAATTTATGATAATGGCATTGTTGCAAACGACAATGCTTTTATCGAAATTTGTGAAGGTGAAATTCATGCACTAGCTGGTGAAAATGGTGCTGGTAAAAGCACTTTAATGAAGATTTTATATGGCCTTGAAAAACCAACCAGCGGGAAAATATTTTTTAATGATGTTGAAGTTAAAATAAATTCACCATTAACAGCAAATAATCTGGGAATAGGAATGGTTCACCAGCATTTTATGCTGGTCAATGAACTAAGTGTTGCTGAAAATATTCTTTTAGGGCAAGAAATTACTAAAAACTTATTGTTGGATAGAAAAAGTACTATCAAATTGGTAAATAAAATTTCTAAAGAATTTGGAATGGAAATAAATGCTGAAGAAATTGTTGAAAATTTATCTATTGTCCAAAAACAAAAGGTTGAAATATTAAAGGCATTAGCTAGAGATGCTAGAATCATTATTCTTGATGAACCTACTGCTGTTTTAACACCGCAGGAAACTCAGGAATTTTTTGCACAACTAAAATTATTAAAAAAACAAGGATATACCATAATAATTATCACTCATAAGTTAAATGAAATTAAACAGATATGTGATCGAATAACGATAATGCGTAATGGCAAGTATGTTGGTATGTATGATGTAGATAAAATATCTGAAGAAGAAATATCAAGAAAAATGGTCGGAAGAGATGTCGTTCGTAAAATTGATAAAGAACTATCTAGTCCTGGTAAGGCTGTTTTAAAAATAGAAAATTTGAATAAAATAGCGCTTAATGGTAAACCGATTTTAAATAATATTTCTTTTGAATGCAGAAAAAGCGAAATTGTTTGTCTTTGTGGGGTTGAGGGAAACGGCCAAAGGGAACTAGTAAATATTGTTACAGGATTTGATAAGGATTATAATGGAAATGTTCAAATTAATGATATAAATATAATTAAAAAAAATATTAAGCAAATACGTGATATGGGTGAAACCCATATTCCAGAAGATAGAACTAATTTTGGTGTTGATTTGTTATCAAACATTTCCGAAAATTTGATTTCAACATCACTAGATGATATTTGTAAATGTGGATTTATTGATAAAACCAAAGTGGAATCAATCTCAAAAGAGAGCATTAAGGATTATCAGATTAAATGTGAAGATTCAATGCAAAAAGTTAAAATGCTTTCTGGTGGTAATATGCAAAAGGTTGTTATTGCCCGAGAAACAAGAAAAACACCAGCTATTTTAGTGGCTAATCAACCTACTAGAGGTGTTGATATTGGAGCAATCGAATTTATTCATCGAAAAATAGTTGAACTAAGGAATCAAGGAACAGCAATTTTATTGATATCCTCTGATCTTTCAGAAGTATTTAGTTTGGCTGATAGAATTTTAGTTTTCTATTCTGGTGATATTGTTGCTGAGATTGATGATGTCGATAATATCAGTGAAGAAGAACTCGGTTTATATATGCTTGGGATAAAACGGATGAATAATAAGGTGAAGTATGAATAAAACTATTTCAGAACTTAAAAATACTTTGATGAGTTTCACTAAGAAAATATTTTCTTTTATTACCAAACCAAGCAGGAAACAAAAGAACAGCTATTTTAATTTTCTTAGGACAATGGTTGCTATTTTTATCGCTTTAGCGATATCCCTTGTCATTCTTTTATTTGTATCAGATAATCCATTCTTCGCTTTTAAAACACTACTGTTTTCACCTTTCAAGAATAAATTTTGGATTGGTGAAATCTTAAGAGGAGCAGTACCGTTGATTTTTGCTGGTGTTGCTGCTTCAATAATGCTTAAATGTGGACAATTTAATATGATAGGCGAGGGAAGTTTTTATATCGGTGGACTTGTTGGAGCACTTGTTGCTATATATTTACCTGTTAATTCTTTTATCGCTGTTTTGATAGCTTGTATAGTAGCAATTATAGTAACAGCAATTTTCGGTTTTGTTCCCGCAATTCTAAAAGCTAAACTAAATGTCAATGAATTTGTTGTCAGTTTAATGTTAAACTTTATTATGCTATGGGTTGGTTTATATTTCTTACAAAACTATTTTAGGGATGAATCATCTGGTGATATTGCCACTGAATTAATACCAAATACCAATAGATTTGGTATTCTCATTGATGGAACATACTTGTCAACAGGAATAATTGTTGCTTTAATAGTAGTAATAATATCAGCAATTTTCTTATATAAAACTAGATATGGGTATACTATTAGATTAACAGGCAATAATAAAAATTTTGCTAAATTTTCTGGTTTATCTGCTGTTTCAGCAATCATATATTCTCAGGTTATCGGCAGTGCTATTGCTGGTTTGGGAGGAGCCGTGGAGATTCTGGGGGGAATGGATGGCAGGTTCAGCTGGAAAGCTCTTCCTGGATATGGCTTTGATGGCTTTATTGTTGCTATTCTTGCCAGTAATAATCCTATATTGGTTCCAATTGCTGCCTTATTTTTATCCTATTTGCGAACGGGAGCAACCCTAATGTCAATTCAAACCGATGTTGCCAGTGAATTAATTCAAGTAATTCAGGCAATAATAATAATAATAGTAGCTGGTCAGGCTTTTATGTTGAAGTATAGAAATAAAATATTTAATAAGTCTGACAAGGCGATTTTAATGAATAATGGTGAGGTGAAATAATGAAAGTCTTTGAAATGCTTTTTAGCGAAGAATTTTTGTTCACTTCAATTCAGTTGACAATTCCCATCTTATTTGCTGCTCTTGCTGCCTTAATTTCGAATAAAGCCGGGATTCTGAATATTAATATAGAGGGAAGTATGTCAGTATCAGCTTTAATCGGAGCATTGATAAGTTTTTTTACTCAGAGTTATTTTTTAGGAATACTTGGAGGAATTGTAACAGGAATATTAATGGGAATAATTCTTTCATATTGTGCTCATAAATTAAAAACTGATTCCATTCTTGCGGGAGTGGCTCTGAATATTTTTGCTACTGGTTTTGTTGTTTTCCTTATGTATGCCATTCTTGGAACGAAAGGTGATACCACAAATGCTCCGAGTTATGTAATACCATATATAAGAATTCCACTATTAAAGGATATTCCTATTATAGGAGTTTTGTTTGAACAAAATTTATTATTCTATATAGCTATAATTAGTGTCATTTTTGTTTCCTTTTTCTTAAAGAAAACAAAAATAGGTCTTCACATAAAAGCAGTTGGTTATAATTCAGTTGCTGCAAAATCTGTTGGTATTTCGATTGAAAAAACGCAATTTATTGCCTTAATCATTGCTGGTGCTTTAGCTGGTTTAGGTGGGGTGTTTCTTTCAATGTCATATTTATCCACTTATAATAGTGGAATGGTAGCTGGAAGAGGATTTATAGGCCTTGCTGCTGAAGCGATGGGCGCTGGTCATCCCTTTCTAACAATGCTATTTGCCTATATTTTTGGTATTGTATCAGCTTTTGCTATCAATGCCCAGACTGCTTTAAATATACCATACGAACTGTTGAACACTTTACCGTATTTGATGACAATACTTGCCTTAGTTGCTTATTCTATTAAAAGAGCTAATCCAAAAAAAGGCAAACAAATAGGAGGAAAAGATGAAAAAAGCTTGGGAAAGTGAATATGAATTGATGAAAAATGCTAAACCTGTGGTCTTAGAAGAAGATGAACAGGGGTGGCTATTTTCTGAACAAGTAGAGAAAATGGACGATACTATGCTTAAATCCAAATGGAAAAGCAATGTTCCAGGATCAAACGCTCCTGAAAGGGTGATAATCGGAGCAATTGCTGATATGGGTAATATGGGGTATGATGTGACTGCGGCTGAAGAATTAATCGAGGATGGTTTGAAATATTTAGAAAGTGATGATATGGTATCACTAAACCGCATTACATGCCGCATTTGGAACATTCTAAACAATGCTCCAATAATAAAAGAACATCCCTCGCAAAAGTATAAGGTATATGATACCTTTCAGAAGTATTTAGAAGATATCAATACAGCATTGGAATATCCAAGGTTTATAAAAAATGAAGATTATCTAAAGAGAACATATTATGGTTGGTTGGCTCAAATAGTTGCTGGAGCAATCGGTACAGCAGTAGAAGGGTATACTACAAAGAATATCAGAGAAGCCTTTGGTGAGGTTTATGATTATGTACGAAAACCTAATACATACAACGATGATATAACTTATGAAATAGCTTTTCTAAAAGCTCTAGAAAGAAAAGGGAAGCAATTAACATCTGGTGATATTGCTGAGGAATGGGCTGCCCTAATTCCATTTGGCTGGTCAGCAGAAGAATGGGCTCTAAAGAATATTAAAATGGGAATTTATCCTCCTGAAAGTGGCTTTCTCCACAATCCATATCGAGAATGGATTGGTGCACAAATGCGAGGAGCAGTTTGTGGTATGGTAGCACCAAACAATCCTTATTTGGCAGCTAAACTTGCCTATTTAGATGGAGTAGTTTCTCATTATAACAATGGTGTAATCGGTGAAATATTTAATGCTGTCTTGACGAGTTTGTCTTATGGCAGTAATGATGTAAAAGAGATTGTTGAAACAACAATTAATAATTACATTCCAATCAAAAGTGAATATTATACAGTTGTCAAATATGCCTTAAGTATATGTCAAAAAGAAATAGACTGGGAAGTCGCTTGGGAAAAAATTATTGAGAAGTATAAACAATATAATTGGATCCATGCTTATCCAAATGCTGCTGCTGAGGTTGTTTCGTTATGGTTTGGAAAGAACGATTTTGATGAAACAATGCACATATGTGCTATGATAGGCTATGATGTTGATTGTAATGCTGCTCAAATAGCGACACTTTTTGGAATTATTCATCAGGAAAAATGCTTGAATAAGAAATGGACAGATCCAATTGGCGATGAACTAAAAACATATATTCGGGATAATAAAACCATAAAAATTAAGAAATTAGCGGAATATACAACAAATCTCGCAAAAAAATTGGAGTAGATGGGGTAGTATTATGAGAAAAATATTTGTACTTGGTAGTTTGAATATTGATTTAAGCATAAATTGTGATAAATTTCCTCTTTCTGGTGAAACAGTAATAGGAAAAAATTTTATCTCTAATCCTGGAGGAAAAGGTGCCAATCAGGCAGTTGCTGCTGCAAAAATGGGTGGTAATGTCATCATGCTTGGTGCTGTCGGTAATGATTTTTTTGGTAAAAAAATAAAGAAAAATATTAGTGCTTTTCATGTTAATAACACCTATATTATGACAAAAGAAGGTGCAACTGGAGTGGCAATAATAGTGGTAAATAATGGTGATAATCGTATTGTGCTGGATTCAGGAGCTAATTATCAGTATAATTATGCTGACTTTGAAAAAACATTGACTAAGAGAGCAAATCCTGGAGATTATTTTATTACACAACTAGAAAATAGAGTAGATGTTGTTAGTGATGGTTTAAAATTAGCCAAAAAATTGGGAATGATTACTGTATTGAATCCTGCTCCAGCTTTTAAGTTGAACGATGAAATATACAAAAATTGTGATTATATTATTCCTAATGAAGCTGAAAGTCGAGTATTATCGAATTTATATGATGATAATACTGAAGAAGTAATAAAATATTTTCTTTCTAAAGGTGTAAAAAATGTTATAATTACTTTAGGAGAAAAAGGTTGTGTCTACACAAGCAATCAAAATATAAAATATCTTAAAGCTGTAGATACAAAGGCCATTGATACAACAGCAGCCGGAGATACATTTATCGGTGCGCTTGTTGCTAAATTATCAGATGGTTGTAATCTTGAAGATGCTATAAATTTTGCCAATTTAGCATCGGCTATAACTATCACCAGGCAGGGAGCTCAACAGTCTATCCCTACAAAATCAGAGGTTGAAGAGTATAACAATAAATAATTAAAATGTAAAGGGTATAAGTATGACGGTAACATTAAAATTTTTAAGCGAAAAAGCTAATTTATCAATAACAACAGTTTCATTGATACTCAATGGTAAAAATGTCAGAGTATCAGAGGAGAAAAAGAAACTCGTACTGCAATTAGCAAAGGAGTATAATTATGTTCCTAATTCTCTGGCTGTTGGTTTGGTAACCAAAAAGACGAAAACAATCGGACTTATTATACCTGATATAAGCAATACATTCTTCGCAGAAATCGCTAAGAATCTTGAACAAGAAGCAAATGCTAAAGGCTATAGTGTCATTTTATGTAATACCAATGATAAAATTCTTGAGGAAATAAAATATGCGAATCTTTTATTCTCAAAAGGAGTTGATGCATTGATAGTATGCCCTGCAATTGAGTCTGCTGATAACTTTAAGTATATAAATAAATTTATTGAAGCAGGAAAAGGGGTTATCGTCTTCGATAGATTTTTTGAAGGCATGCCATGTTCTTCAGTCATTGCTGACAATTTAAATGGAAGCGCTGAAGCGGTGAAATATCTAATCGATAATGGTCATCAAAAAATAGGTTGTATTACTGGTCCTATAAATTCTTATTCAGCTAGAATAAGAGTTGAAGGCTATAAAAAAGCCTTATGTGAGGCAAAAATAGAATTCAACAATGAATTAATTCTATCTGGTAATTATCAATTTGAAAGTGGATACTTACAGGGTCTCGAATTGATCAAAAAGGATATAACTGCTGTCTTTGTATGCAATGATTTAATGGCATATGGTTTCTATCGTGCTGTTAAAAAAATGGGGAAAAGAATACCTCAGGATATTTCTGTAGTGGGATTTGATGATTTGTTGTTCTCATCAATGCTTGATGTTCCTCTTACTAGTGTGAGACAAAATATCATTGCCATATCCTCTAATATCATTAGGTTGCTGGAAAAGATATTGAATGGTGATATGAGTATTGAAAATGTGGTTCTCCCAACAAGTATTTCCAAGCGAAGTAGTGTCAGAAAAATATTATAAATATCGGACTTATGCTTTAATGCCTAAGTCTTTTTGTATATAAATAGATAATAAAGAGTTTTTTCTTTATCACTTTTATATTTTTTGATAATATGTTATAATTAGTTAAAACTATACAATTCTAGGGTGAAAAAGATGTACGAAAATATTGATAAAATGCAATACACGCCAATGATGCGCCAATACTTAACCATTAAGGAGCAATATCCTGATACTCTGGTCTTTTTTAGATTGGGAGATTTTTATGAGATGTTTTTTAATGATGCTATTGTTGCCAGTCATGAATTAGAAATTGTCTTAACTGGTAGAGATGCGGGAACCGAAGAAAAAGTGCCGATGTGTGGAGTTCCATATCATGCAGTTAGTGCTTATTTGGATAGATTGACTGAAAAGGGATATAAGGTAGCAATTGTTGAACAAACAGAAGATCCTGCTTTAGCAAAGGGAATTGTTACGAGAGAAGTCGTGAAAATAGTTACTCCAGGAACGATAACTGAAGGAGCCAATTTTGATGAAAAAGATAATAATTTTCTTGTCTCCATTTCTCTTGATAAGAATCGCTACATTTTGAGTTATTCTGACTTATCAACTGGTGAGAATTACTTAACTGACTTGCCCCTTAATGATGATTTGTTATTTGCTGAGATATTGAAATTAAAGACAAGGGAAGTAGTTTTGGGCGATGATTTTAATCAAAACATTATCAAACCACTTCTAGCGATAGCCCCATTAACAATTTCAATTGAAAATGAATGCGATAATATTAGTTATTTAAAAAATTTATCTGAAGATTTGGATAAACAAGAGGAAAAAACTTTTTTAAGATTGTTAAATTATATTGTTAAAACTCAAAAAAGAGTTTTGATTCATATGCAAAAAGTCATAAAATACGATATCAATGGCTTTTTAAAAATCGATTTTTCTTCACGAAGAAATCTGGAATTACTCGAAACTCTTCGTTTTCAAAATAAGAAGAGCACTTTAATCAATGTCTTAGATAAATGTCAAACCGCTATGGGTAGTAGGTTTTTGAAGAAGAGTATAATTTTTCCAATAATTGAAAGGGAAAAATTGGAAAAGCGTTATGACATAATTGATTGCATGAAAAAGTATTTTCTAGAAACTGAAGAGTTAAGAAAATTGTTAGAAGATGTTTATGACCTGGAAAGAATAGTTGGGAAAATTTCATATGAATCGGTAAATCCAAAGGATCTATTGCAATTAAAAAAATCTTTAGGTGTCATGCCGAGAATAAAGGAATTAGTCCAAAAAATTAAGATAAATAACTACTTTGATTTTGAAAGTGATGAAAATGATTATGTAAGTCTTTATAAATTAATAGATTCAGCAATCTCCTTAGATGCTCCATTTTCAGTAAAAGATGGAGGAGTTATAAAGGTTGGTTATAATGATGAACTGGATAAATTACGAGATATCAATTCTAGTAGTAAGGATTACTTGTTAAAACTGGAAGCAACTGAACGCGAAAGAACAGGAATAAAAAACTTAAAAGTTGGCTTTAACCGTGTTTTTGGTTATTACATTGAAGTATCTAAAGGAAATTCTAGTCTGGTTAAAGATGAATTTGGTTATATCAGAAAGCAGACCATAAGCAATGCTGAAAGGTTTATTACTCAGGAGTTAAAAGAAAAGGAAGCTTTAATTCTAAGAGCAGAAGAAAAAATTTTGGAAATGGAATATAATCTATTTTGTGAGATAAGAAACATTAGTAAAAATTATGTTGTAATCTTACAATGCTTGGCCAAATCGCTATCTGAATTGGACATGATGCAGAGTTTCACCAGAATTTCCAAGGAAAATAATTATGTCCGTCCGAAATTAAATGATGAAAACATATTAGATATAAAAAATGGTCGTCATCCTGTAATCGAAAAATTTTGTGATAACTTTATTCCAAATGATATCAAGATGAAACACGATGATAGTATATTACTGATAACTGGTCCTAATATGAGTGGAAAATCTACTTATATGCGTCAAGTTGCTCTGATATCGATAATGGCACAAATAGGTTGTTTTGTGAGTGCAAGCAGTGCAAATCTACCAATTTTTGATGCGATATTTACTAGAATTGGTGCTGCTGATGACATTGTCAGTGGTCAATCAACATTCATGGTAGAGATGAGTGAAGTAAATAATGCCTTGACTTATGCTACAAAGGATTCACTTATCTTATTTGATGAAATTGGAAGAGGAACAGCAACTTATGATGGAATGGCTTTAGCACAGTCAATACTCGAATATGTTCATGAAAAGGTATGCTGTAAAACATTATTCTCTACTCATTACCATGAGTTAACTGTCTTGGAAAAGGATTTTGCTAATCTAAAAAATGTTCATGTTGCTGCTGAAGATATTCAAGGTGAAATTGTTTTTATGCACAAAGTTGTTAAAGGATCAATCGATAAGAGTTATGGTATAAATGTTGCAAAACTAGCCAATATTCCTCTTGATGTCATCCTTAGGGCAAAGGATTTACTGCACAAATTGGAGGATAATCAAAATTTTGATCATGAAAAATTATCGATCAAAAATTATCAAACTCCACTATTGTACGATTCTAAAACTGAAAAAGAAACTATTGTTTTAGATAAGATTAAAGAAATAGATATTAATGAAATGAGCCCACTTGAGGCAATGAATTTATTGGATGAATTAAAAAGGTTACTAAGAAAGTAGGATTATTATGGGTAACATTATTAGACTAGATCAACACACGACTAATTTAATCGCTGCTGGTGAAGTTATTGAAAGAGCTTCATCGGTTGTCAAAGAATTGGTAGAAAATTCTATTGATGCTAAGTCATCTACAATTAATATTTCTTTGACTGATTCTGGTCTAAAAGAGATAATTGTCAGTGATAATGGAACAGGAATGGATGCTGTTGATGCAAAATTAGCTTTAGAACCTCACGCAACTAGCAAGATTTCTAAACCAAATGATCTCTTCAATATCACAACATTGGGATTTCGTGGTGAAGCTTTGCCTTCTATTGTTGCTGTTTCAAACTTTAAATTGAAGACATGTGCCGAAGGCACTAGAGGATTGATGATAGTTTTAAAGGGTGGAGAAATAATTAGTGAAGCTGTAGTTGCTCATCCTCATGGTACAGAAATTTCTGTAAGAAACCTATTCTTTAATACTCCAGCAAGACTTCAAAATTTAAAAAGTGAAAGTTTAGAACTCAGTTATATTATAGATTATGTAAACAAGATGGCTCTTGCTAATCCTGATATTGCTTTTAAATTGACAAATAATGATAAAACAATTCTAAAAACATACGGCAGTGGTAATTTATTGGAAGTTATCTCCAATATTTATGGTGCTGATATTGCTAAAAATATGCTTGAAATAGAAGGTAGGGATGGATATTTTCACATATCTGGTTTTTCTTCTAATATCTCTTGCTCAAGATCGACTAGAAATAGTATTACTATAATAGTGAATGGCAGGGTTGTCAGAAACAATAATATCATAAATGCAGTATGTGAAGCTTATAAAAATCTTTTTACAGTTGGAAGATATCCAATTGGAGTTATCAACATTGAAGTGGATACTTCATTAGTCGATGTAAATGTTCATCCAGCAAAACTAGAAGTTCGTTTCAGCAATGAAGAGGGACTTATCAAGTTGATAATTGAAACGATTACTAATTTATTATCAAAAACCGATTTAAGTGTGGATTTGGGAGATCAATTAAAAAATGTATTTGAAGTAGAAGTTGATACCAAGCCAGAAATTAAAAAAGTGGCTAGTTATATTGATGATTATAACAAAGAAATCTTTACCTCAAAATTGCCATCTAAAGATGATGAAGAAATCGACGATGATGTTTTGTTGAAAGAACCATTAAAGGAGATCGTTAAAGAAAATTATTCGCAAAAACAATACACTTTTACACGATTTGATGAAGAAGAAGAGAAAGAACAGGATAACAAATCACGACTTCCGAAACTGGATTATATCGGTCAATTATTCGGTACTTATCTATTAACTCAAGGTGGAGAATTTTTTTACTTGATTGATCAGCATGCTGCCAATGAACGTGTGAATTATGAAAAGATTTTAAAAAATTTGAAGAATGATGATGTCACCACATATGAACTTTTAATACCGATTAAACTCGTATTTACGAGCAATGAAGCTATTTTGATAGAGGATAAACTATCAGAAATAAGAAGGTTAGGTATTACTCTGGAAGAATTTGGTGGGGGGACATATACCGTTCGCGAAATTCCCTATTGGATAAGAAAGGGTAATGAAAAAGAATATGTTGAAGAAATAATTTTTCAAATAATCAACAATCGAAAACAAGAAAAGTATCAATTTTTAGATTCACTAGCAAAATCATTAGCTTGTAAGAAAAGTGTTAAAGCAAATGAATACTTGGGTAGAGATGAAGTGGATTATATCATCAATGAGTTATCAAATTGTGAAAATCCTTTTACATGTCCTCATGGTCGTCCAGTAATAGTCAAATTTTCAAAATATGAAATTGAAAAATGGTTTAAAAGAATTGTATGATTAACAAAGTTATTGCGATTACTGGGCCAACAGGTATTGGTAAAACTGAATTATCTTTAAAAATAGTTGGTAAATATGGTGGCGAGATAATTAATGCTGATGCTTCACAGATAAGAAAAAAGTTGAATATCGGAACTGCTAAACTAGATTTAAGGAATACCACCGTTCCTCATCACCTAATCGATTTTTTAGAAATCGAGGATTCATTTTCCATTTATGATTACCAAAAAAAGGCTCGAAGTTTGATTGATGATTTGCAAGAGCGTAACATTCTACCATTTTTAATAGGTGGTTCTGGCTTATATATAAATGCTGTTTTATGTGATTATGATTTAACCGCTTCTAGCAGGAATGATTCCTTTGGTGAAAAATATAAGGAATATACAAATGAACAACTACACTCCCTGCTTCAGGAAGTCGATTCTATATCTGCTCATAAAATTCCTCAGAACAATCGAAGAAGGATTTTAAGGGCTTTAGAGATTGCTTTGAACGGAGAGAAAAGAGTTAGTGAAAATTTATTTGATCACTATGCCTATAATAATTTAGTAATTTGTCTTGAAACAGATCGTAGTATTTTATACAAAAGAATAAATGAACGTGTTGATAAAATGTTTGATGATGGTTGGATTACTGAATGTGAAGAATTGAAGAAACAGGGAATAGACTTAAGGGCGATTAAAGAAATCGGGTATAAGGATATTGATGATTATCTATGTAATGATAAAACACTATTAGAAGTAAAAGATATGATAAAACAAAAGACCAGGAATTATGCTAAAAGGCAGATTACTTGGTTCAGGAATAAGATGAAATGTGTTTTTGTATACATGGATTACAATGATATATCTACAACAATTAATAGAGTAGAAGAGATAATTGATAAATATTTAAACGAATGAAAGATTCCTAAATGGGATTTTTTATTTGTCAAGGAGGCTATATGGACCGAAAAATTCTTACAAATTTTGATGTTAAATCATTGATTGAATATATCAGTTGTAACATTAAAAGAGGATATGTGGATAAAAAAGGGAACAAACATTACCAAAATGAAATTTCTTTAGATATTTTACAGCACGATTACCATCTTCAAACACCAGATGAATTAATTTCTTCAGAGTGTGGGTGGGATTTTGATGTTGTTGAATTGATAAGATCATATATGAGATTGATAAATAAATATACAGAATCATACTATATGGAGTATAACGATGGGAAAAATTTTCACTTTAAGGCCTTTATCATATTTAAAAACAATAATCAATTGTGGTACGAATTGTTTGATGATTCTGGATTAACCGAAAAAGAAAATTTGCTGAAGAATATTTACAAAAACTTTCAAAGAAATATCAAAAACTCCTTTGAAAAAGTTGAGCCTACTGCCTTTTATTTTGATGAATATCCAAAAATTGATGGTAATAAGGGAATATTTTTCCAAGTAAAGAAAAAAACTAATCCAAATGATTATCGCTATGAAGTTTCATCGATGAGCATCGTTTTTTGTAATAATAAAGTTTTAACATTACTGACCACTGGTGGTGAATATGTCATTCCCAAGGGGCATATCGAAAGTGGTGAAACTTCATTAATAGCTGCTATTCGTGAATGCCAAGAGGAAACAGGGGTAATAATAAGAGAAGATGAGTACATTGGGGAATGTGATGATATCATGTATTCATTTAATGGTGCAAATTGTCGTTTTCTGACAAACACAGAATTTTATAATATTTTTAAAACAGAAAAAGTAAATAAAATAGTTAAAGTTTTAGTCTTTAGGATTGCTGAAGAGAGGAAGACGAATATCACTGAAAGGAATAATTTCTCGGAAGTTTTCTGGATGGACATTGAAGAACTTCTCCAAAAGAATACTTATCAAAATACTTCAAAGGTGCTTGAAGAAGCTCGAGAAATAGTAAACAGTTATAATAAAATCTAACAATTTATGAGATAATATCAGGGCAATCAACATTTTTACTTGCATATTTATTTTTTATAGGCTAATATATAATCAATCAGGAGAGATAAAAGATGGAACGATTACAAAAATATATCGCTAATAGTGGAATCACCTCTAGAAGAAAAGCTGAAATTTTGATCAGCGAAGGCAAGGTAAAAGTCAATGGTCAGATAATCACTGAGATGGGATTCAAGGTTTCTAAAAATGATGTTGTTGTCATTAATGATGAAGTTTTAGAGGTCAAAGAAAAGAGATACTTAGTAATGAATAAACCTCGTGGTGTTGTTTCTACCGTTGATGACGAAAAGGGAAGAAATACAGTTATTTCAATTCTCCCCAAAGAATTAGCTGGTTATCGCCTATTTCCTGTTGGAAGACTGGACTACGATACTAAAGGGGTTTTAATTCTAACAAACGATGGAGAATTCATGAACACCTTGGTTGGACCAAAATCAGCCTTGGAAAAGGAATATCTAGCTAGAGTTGAGGGAGAAATTATTAAGCCAGATTTGAAGAAACTTGAATCTGGGGTTGTAATAGACGGATATACAACCAGAAAATGCAAAGCCTATCTATCAGATGTTGATCACAAGAACAATTCCTCTTTAGTGGGATTAGTAATAACTGAGGGAAAATACCACCAAGTAAAGAAAATGTTTGAAGCAATTGGTCATCCTGTAAAGAGGCTGACAAGAATTCGTTTTGGTGAGGTAACGACCGAGGGTTTAGGTGAAGGTGAGATTAGAGACTTGTCACCTCATGAAATTAAAAAATTAATTGTTAATAGCAAGGGAAATAAAAAACTTTAAATAGTATTTGAAGTTTTTTATTTGTTATGGTATAATATGGGAGTATATTTAGAGGTGCGGTATGAATTGGCAAATTGCTATTGATGGTCCTGCTGGTTCTGGTAAAAGTACAATTGCTCAAGAGGTAGCTAAGAAGTTAAATTTTGAGCATATTGACACCGGTGCCATGTATCGAGCAGTCACTTTAAAAGCGTTAAAACTTAAGGTTGACTTAGAAAACGAGGATGATTTTAAATTTCTGGAAAACACCAAAATTGACTTTAGAAAGCAAAAAATTTATTTGGATGATATCGATGTCACTAAGGAGATTAGAACACTGGATATCACAAATAACGTTTCTTTAGTATCCAAATATGGGTATGTAAGGAAAAAAATGGTTGCTTTACAACAGTTCCTAGTCGCTAACAAAAATGTCATTATGGATGGTAGAGACATAGGAACAGTCGTTCTTCCAAATGCAAACTTGAAGATATTCTTAAATGCGAATGTTGAAGAGCGTGCCTATCGAAGAATGAAGGAAAGACAGGAACAGAATTTAGAGACATACGATTTCGAGACAACTGTTAAAGAAATTATCGAAAGGGATTTTAAAGATAGCACCCGCCCAATAAGCCCCCTAAAAAAAGCTGATGATGCTATAGAAATAGACTCATCTAATTTATCCGTCGAAAATGTGGTCGATGAGATCATAAGTTTAGTATTTGAAAGAGGTTACAACATGGAAAAAGAACTTAAAAACGAAAACGTTGAGATTCAAGAAGAAGCTCAAAAAGAAGAAACTCAAATTGAAGAAGAAGTAGTAGAAACAGCAGCCTCTACAGATGAAAATGTAGAAGTGGAAGAGGAAACTGTCGAGGAAGAAAAAGCTGAAACAGCAGCAAAGTACAAAGAATTACAAATAGTAACTGGTACAGTTTTGGAAGTTATTTCTGAACAACCAGAATCAAAGCAAGGAAACAGAACTATTAAAGCCAAAGAAGAGAGAGTATTAATCGCCTTAGAAGATGGTCAAGAAGGTTTCTTATTCAAGAGAGACACTGCTAATATCAAGGAAGATGAGGACTTAATTGATTTATTCTGTGAAGGCGATAAAGTAGAAGTTGCTATCAAAAAGATATTCCCCGATGGAGGAAAATTCATTTTCTCTACTGTTTTACTAGAAAAACGTAAGGATTTAGAAAAATTTGGGGCTGAATTAAAAAGAGATACTGTTTTTACAGCAAAGGTTTTAAAACAAATTCAAGTAGGATTACTGATGAAATATGAAGAATTCTCATGTTTATTACCAACATCACAAGCTGCTGTTGCTGAGAGCGAATTGGGTTCATTAGTTGGAAAAGAAATTTCTGTTGCTCCTATTAGAGTGGATTATGGTAGAATTCGTATCATTGTATCTCAGGTTTTAGCCGATAGAATTAATGCCCGCGCTAATAAAAAAGCCTTTTTAGAGACTTTAGAAGTTGGCCAAGTATTTGATGGTGTTGTTAAAAATATCGAAAAATACGGTGCATTTGTTGAAATAAGCAAAGATGTTGAAGGCTTATTACACATTTCTGAGATTGATCACACTCGTGTATTCAAAGTTGAAAAAGTTCTTAATGTTGGTGACCCAGTAAAAGTAAAAGTTATTAAACTTGAAAAAGACCATATCGGATTATCTAGAAAAGCATTAATCCCTAATTATTGGGAAGAATATACTTCAGACAAAGCTGTTGACGCAATAGTAAAAGGAACAGCAGTAGAAATAAATAATTCAGGTATAGTTATGGCATTGACTCCAGAAATTACAGGTTTCTTACCAAAGAGTGAATTCTCTTGGGATAGAGATGCTAAAATTGAGGACAGTGTAAAACTAGGTGACGAAATCGAAGTGAAGATCATCGAAATCGATGCTACTAAAAAACGTATTATTCTATCTAAAAAACAACTTGTTGATAATCCTTGGGCTTCATTAGAAGTAAAGGCTGGAGATATCGTTGACGTTAAAGTTACAAAAATTTTACCTGAGGGATTCATTGTATCTGTTGGTAAAGTTGAAGGATATTTACCAAAATCTACTATTAGGAGTATTGATCCAAATTCTGTTCAATTAGAACAAGAAATCAAAGTCAAAGTAAGAGTATTAGATTCTGAGAAAAACAAATTAGTTGTAAGTATGAGAGATGCTGAAGAGAGAATTGAAAGAGAAATTTTCAAATCTACGATGGATCTTCAAGATAAAATGAGTAATACCTTCGGTGATTACCTAAAACAATCTAAGAAAAAGTAGGCCAGAATATGCGTGGAGTTGTTGCTATTGTAGGTAGACCTAACGTTGGTAAATCTAGTTTATTTAACAGAATTATTGGCGATAGAGTATCTATTACAGACGATGCTAGTGGCATTACTAGAGATCGTATTTACGGTAAAGCTTCATGGCTAAATCAAGATTTTAGGCTTATTGACACAGGAGGGATCATCTTAAAAGATGAGCCCTTTTCTAAAGAAATAAGAGCACAAGCCAGTTTAGCAATTGATGAAGCTGACGTAATCGTTATGGTTGTGGATGTGAGGGCTTCAATTACGGTTGAAGACGAAGATGTTATGGGGATTCTCCAAAGAAGTAATAAACCAGTTATCATTGCTGCAAACAAAGTGGATGATAATAGTTTCGTAGAGATGTCATATGATTTCTATAGTTTGGGTGTCACTGATGTTATTCCAATAAGTGCCTTGCATGGAATTGGATTAGGTGATTTACTGGATAAAATTATTGAATATATGCCAGCTGAAAGAAAAAACCCTTATGAAGAGGGAACTATCAGATTCTGTTTAATCGGTCAACCTAATGTCGGTAAGTCGACATTGTCTAATGCGATTGTTGGCGAGGAAAGAACGATAGTCAGCGAAATACCAGGTACTACTAGAGATGCTGTTGACACAGTTTTTACCAGAAACGGAAGAAAATTTGTTGTTGTTGATACCGCTGGAATTAGAAAACAGGGTAAGATATATGAAAATGCTGAAAAGTATAGTGTCCTAAGAGCTTTAAGCGCTATTGAAAGATGCGATATTGCTGTTATCATCTTAGATGGAACAAATGATTTATGTGAACAGGATAAGAGAATTGCTGGATATGCTCGAGAAGCGAATAGAGCAATTGTCATTGTCATTAATAAATGGGATATTGTTGAGAAAGATGATAAGACGATGAAAAAGATGACAGAGAAGATAAAAATTCAAATGCCATTTATTGAATTCGCACCTATAATTTTCTTGTCAGCTATCAGAAAAGAGAGAGTCCATTTATTATTAGATGAAATCGAAAAGGTTTATAATAATTTTAATCGAAGAGTTCAAACAAGTGTCTTAAATGATGTTTTACTCGATGCTTTATTATTAAATCAGCCACCAATGTTCAATGGAAATCGTTTGAAATTGAGCTATGCTACGCAAGATGATGTCATGCCACCATCTTTTGTATTATTTGTAAACGATGAAAAGCATATGCATTTTTCATATTTACGTTATTTAGAAAATAAACTGCGTGAATCATTTGATTTTAGTGGCTCACCATTAAAATTTACTTTGAGAAAAAAGGAATAATCCTCCCGAAACGGGGATTATTTTTTTCAAAAAAATCAATTTTTTCATGTAAATTTTCTGAAAAAAAATGATAAAAAAATATCTAGTTTTTTATTGTTTTACAATTTTAAAGATGTTATACTTAAGACGTCGTTTTCCTCATTTAAAGGAGTATCAAATTATGAAAAAAAGTATTTATGTGACTAAAATAAGTCAAGAACTTAACATGACAAAGAAGGCTGTTGAAGAAGTTACGGATGCTTTTATTAATGAATTAATAGATAGTCTTGTTAAAGAAAATAGTGTTTCAATTACCAATTTTGGAACATTTAAGAAGATTAAAACCAAGCCATATGATTATTTTAGCCCTGTTGATGGAAAAAAAATGGTAACAGATGGAATGATAAAGATTTCTTTTTCGATGAGTAAGGATTTTTCAAGAAAGGTTAATAAGAGGTGAGATTGTGGAAACAATTTACAGATTGTATAAAGATGTTGGTGACAATTTATCAGAAAATATCTTTGATGCTGTTATGCGAAATGATTGTCGCTATATTATTAACTATTATGAAGAAGGAAATGATATCAATATCACGGATAATAGAGGAGAAAATCTAGTTCATAAAGCATCCAGAAATAATAACTATGAGGTGGTTGATTTATTACTAAAACTTAAGGTTGATGTCAATGCCCAAAATAGATATTTAGATACTCCCCTACATCTAGCTGTGCAGTTTCGAAATTCTGAGGTTGTTGAAAGACTGTTGTTCGAGCGTGCAAGAGTCAATGCCCGAAATAAAAAGGGTGTTTCACCACTACATATAGCTTCTTCCAATGGAAAAGAAGAGATACTAAATAGTCTTCTTGATCATGGAGCAAAATTAAATATTGCTGATCAGAATGGAATGAAACCAATTCACTATGCTGTTAAATCGGGAAAGAAGAGTGTTATCAGAAGCTTGCTAAACAATGGCGCTAGCTTAGTTGAAGTTGATGATCGCAAAAATAATGTCCTTCATCATGCATGCGAAGCAGGAAACGATGATCTTGTAATCTATATTCTTCGCCATATGATGGTAATCGATTCGAAAAACATCTATGGAGAAACTCCTCTCCATCTAGCTGCAAAGAATTGCTCAATTAATGGCTTAAAAGCTTTGATAGCAGCAGGATATGAAATAGAAGCCAAGAACGATAATGATTTAACGCCGATAGATGTTGCTCATAATTCAGGGAAACTAGAAAACTACGAATTTTTGAATAATTATTATCGTAGTCAGGATTATAAGGATAAATTTTTAAAATATTCACTTCATCGTGCTGTTTGTCGTGGTGATTATGACTTTTTACTTCAGGAGATTACTTCAATAAATGTCAATAATTTTGATTACTTTGGAAAATCATTGATGTATTATGCCATAATTATGGGATCACTGAGAATCGTCAAGTTACTATATAAAAAGGGAGCTCGTATAGACAACATAGATGAATACAATCAATCTGCTCTCTTAATCGCTATTTATAGTGAAAACTATGAAATTACCAAATTTTTGCTCGAACATAAAGCAAATGTCAATGAAATATATTATGGACGCAGTTATCTATATCGTGCTATTTTGAGAAATGATTATGAGACCGCAAAATTGTTGATTGAACATAAGGCCGATGTCAATTATATTGATGATAAGCATATTACTATTTATTCCTATGCTATTGAATATGCTAGTGATGAAATTATTGAATTATTACTAAACGAAAAGGCTTCATTGGTATAAACAAAATAACAAAAAGCAAGAATATTACTTGCTTTTTTTAACTAGAAAGGTGGATAATATGAACATTATCTTAGCAACTCACAATAAAAATAAAGTTATTGAAATAAGGAACATTTTAAATTCTTACACTGTTTTAACACTAGACGATTTAAATGATTTTGATGAAGTAGAAGAAACTGGCAAATCGTTTAGAGAAAATGCTTTTCTTAAGGCTGAATTCTACCATAAAAAATATCATCTTCCAGTAATTGCTGATGATTCAGGATTGACAGTGGATGCTCTTAATGGCGAACCAGGAATATATTCAGCAAGATATTCCAAATCAGGTGATCCTGTTGAAAACTATAAATTGCTTTTAGAAAATATGAAGAACATAGAGGACAGAAGAGCACATTTCAATTGTACTATTTGCTATATCGATGCGATAGGAAGTCCACATTATTTTGAAGGTGAAATTAAGGGTTTAATAAATCATGACCCTCTAGGAAAATTCGGCTTTGGGTATGATCCTATATTTTATTTACCTCAAAAGAACAAGACATTTGCTGAGTTACCATCAGAGGAAAAAAATAAGATTTCTCATCGGGCAATTGCAATTGCAAAATTCATCGATTACATAAAAAGTATTTAAGTATTTGTAAATTTTTCTTGATTTATTTTTGAAAATATTGTATAATATCATAGTAATTATGAGTGTGAAAGGAGGGACAAATATGCCAAAGACCATAGTTAGAGAAAACGAAACAATCGAAGATACACTTAAACGCTTTAAACGTGACGTGTCTAGAAGCGGTACCCTTCAAGAAGCACGTAAAAGGGAACATTATTTAAAACCAAGTGATATCAAAAAGATGAAAAAAAGAGCGTTAAAGAAATCACAATATAAACGTTCTAACTAATAAAAAGCCGAAAGGCTTTTTTTTATCTCGGTTATCCTATTTGCGATTTTTTATTAACAAAAATAGTGATTTATGATATAATGATTGTACATATATAAATATACGAAAGGAAAATATGAAGATTTATTATCATCTTTATATAAGAAGACATGACGACATTTAAATCCATTTATAAATTATTCAATTTAGAGAATGAGAGAAAGATTTTAGGACCAAATAATAGCTTCTTAAAAGCAGTTGAAGAAAAATTTGGTATTGAAATAATATCTCGTCAAGGAGAGATTTTGATTCCTGACGATAAAATTGAATATGAAAATGAGATTGCTAATATTTTTAGTGTTTTGGAGAGAATTTTAGAGAAGGTGGAAGACATCACTTTGTCAGATATCTCCAGTATTTTGAATAATATTGGAAAGATCAGCCCGACGATAATTGTAAATCTTTATCTTGATAAGACAATTTTGTTTACAACAAATAGTGGAAGGACAATCTATCCTCGGACAATAAATCAAAAAATATATATCAGGTCATTAGCTGAAAATGATATTATTTTTGCTGTTGGACCAGCGGGAACTGGAAAAACATTTTTAGCTGTTCTTTTTGCAATCAATCAGTTGCGCTCTAATAGGGCTAAGAAGATAGTCCTAGTCAGACCAGTTGTTGAGGCCGGAGAAAAATTGGGATTTCTTCCTGGAGATTTAAAGGAAAAAATTGATCCATATCTGATCCCTCTATATGATGCTTTATACGAGTGTCTGGGAAAGGAAAGTGTCGATAAGTTAATTGAGAAAGGAACTATTGAAGTAGCTCCTCTTGCCTATATGCGAGGTAGAACTCTAGAAAATGCGATTGTTATTTTGGATGAAGCTCAAAATTCTACACTGTCACAGATGAAAATGTTTCTGACAAGACTAGGTTATAACTCTAAAATGATTATAACAGGCGATGTTACTCAAATTGACTTGCCAAATAAAAATTCATCGGGATTAATTGAAGCTATTGAATTATTATCCAATATAAAAGGTATTGCTGTTTCTCGCTTTGAAAAAATTGATGTTATGCGTCACCCTTTAGTGTATAAAATAATTGAAAGATATGAGAATAGATAATGAAAATAAATTTATTTTTAAATTATAAAGAAGAAATTAAATTTGATTATAAAAAAATAATATCTGATATTGAAAAAGGAATTAAAGATGAAAAAGAGATATCCTTGATTCTTGTAGATTTAGAGGAAATAAAAACAATAAATCTGCAATATCGCGGACTCGATTATCCAACTGATGTCATTTCCTTTGAGGAAGAGGATAATGAGGATGAACTTTACTTAGGTGATATCTTTGTTTGCATTGATAAAGTTTATATGCAGGCTGAAAGCTATAATCACAGTAACGAAAGAGAATTCGCTTTTTTAGTAGTCCATGGAATTCTTCATCTATCGGGATATGATCATATGAATGATGAAGAAGAGAAAAAAATGTTTGATAAACAGGAAGAAATATTGGAAAGTCTTAACTACAGGAGATAAAAATGGAAAAAATAATCGAAAAAATGTATGAAGAAGCGATTAAGGCGTACAAAAATGCTTATACTCCATATTCAAAATTTAATGTTGGGGCAGCGGTTCTTTTAAAAGATGGAACTATTATCAAGGGATGCAATATTGAAAATGCTTCTTATGGACTATCAAATTGCGCTGAAAGAACAACTCTTTTCACAACATATGCCATGGGATATAAAAAGGATGATATAGAAAAATTTTTAATTGTGGCTAACACTAAAAGACCTGTTTCTCCTTGTGGTGCTTGTAGACAAGTGATGGCTGAATTGATGAATTTAGATACTGAAGTTTTTCTGACAAACTTAAATAGAGATGTTAAAGTGATGAAGGTATCTGAACTAATACCATACAGCTTTTCAGGAGAAGACTTAAATGAATAATAAATTTAAATCAGGATTTGTTGCTTTAATAGGTCGCCCAAATGTTGGCAAATCTACTTTCATAAATCGAGTACTAGGGCAAAAAATATCAATAATTAGCAATAAACCTCAAACTACCAGAAACAAGATTCAAGGTATCTATACAACAGATATAGAGCAAATAATATTTATTGACACTCCAGGAATCCATAAACCCAAACATGAATTGGGAAGTTTTATGAATAAAGAATCTTTGTCTACCTTAGCTGATGTCGACTTAGTGCTCTTATTAATCGATGGTACAAGTGATTTTGGTGGTGGAGATGAATTCGTCCTAGATATATTAAAAAAAATAACGACACCAGTATATCTAATCGTCAATAAAATAGATCTAATCAGGGATAAAAATCGATTGTTGGCCAATATTGTAAGATTTCAAGAACATTTTAATTTCAAAGAAACTTTTTACATCAGTGCTTTAAATGGTGATAATATAAATGAACTGCTAGAAGGCATTAATCTAGAACTAGATTACGGACCTAAGTATTATCCCGAAGAACAAATAAGCGATCACCCTGAAATTTTCATCATTGGTGAAATAATTCGTGAAAAAGTACTGACCTTAACTGAGCAAGAAATTCCTCATTCAGTCGCTGTTGTTGTTGAAGAGATGAAGGTAAATGAGGATAATCCAAATTTGATGGACATCAGAGCAGTGATTTATGTTGAAAGAACTTCTCAGAAAAAAATAATTATTGGTAATCAGGGACAGATGATCAAGAAAATTGGCACCATGGCTCGAAAAGATATTGCAATAATAATCGGTCAGAAGGTTTATTTGGAATTAT
>JAQUYR010000068.1 GCA_028691715.1 Bacilli bacterium
ATGGCTCAAAAAGTAGGAGAAAAATGGTTTTGTGACCCTTGCGAATTAGTGGGTTTGGCTAGAAAAGTAGAATCAGGAGAACTAGTAGAAGTAGTGCGGTGTAAGGACTGTAAGCACTATGTAAATATAGAGGTGGGTTGGTGTGATATTCATAGTCACTATACGGATGAAGTATTAGATACATGGGATATGTTTATGGACGATGATTATTGCAGCGATGGGGAACGTAAAAAGGTTAAATCTATACCATTTTCACATATCGCTAGGACTATATTAGATAGATTGACTGATGAGGAATTAGATGGGTTATTAGAAGATGAAATATTGTCGGAAAGTTTGCAAGCAAATGAATATAGTAAGGAATATGAAAAAATAAAAGAAGAATTTAGTAATAAGCCAGATTATATCAAGGAAACATACAACGTCAATTTTGGAACATTAAAACACGCAAAGAAACTTCCGTTAGATTATGATCAATTAAAGGAGAATGAAATGATAAGTAAAGAAAATTTTATAAAATATATGAACGAATTACACAGTCTTTGCAAGGCAGAGGATGAGTTGAATAATGCTCTTCAGAATATTGGTACTGAAAATATATTATGGTTTGATAAGCATAAGAGTTTGATTGTGGATATTCTACAAGATGCTTTTGACGATAAAGAGAACGACTGGATTGGTTATGCGATATATGATTTAGATTGGTTTAAAAAATATAAAGATGGGACGATTACATTTGATGGTCATGACATACCACTTAGAGATGCTGGTGATTTGTATGATTTGCTGGTTGAAAATATGAATTATAAAAGTAAGTCTTAATAACATATAACCAAAGTATATAGATAGAATAGGAATTTTATTAAGATTTAAAGTTAGAAAGGAATGTGATTACATAGGAATTGAAAAAGTAAATTTGCCGATAGCTATTAACAAAGATAGAAAAGTAACAACTATTTTTGACGCTGTGCAAAACGAAAATTATTATTGCCCCGTATGTGGATCAGATGTTATACCAAAAGCTATTGGTGAGAATTGTATCGTAACACCCCACTTTGCACACATTGATAAAAGTAAATGCTCAAGCGAAAGTGTACTACATTTTTGGTTTAAGAATCAATTGTTAGTTAAGGGGGATAAATTTATTGTCAAAACAGATAATGATAACGAATTTGTATGTAGTGAAGTTTTAGTTGAGCAACCTTATGATACCGCTTATGGAATTTATCAACCAGACGCAACAATTATAACTGAATCAGGTCAAACTATTTTTATCGAAATCAATTATTCAAACAAGAAGAATCCTGAAGAATATTTGAACAAGTGGTTAGAGTTGAAAAACATTGTAATTGAAGTAGATATAAAGACGACTTTGGATTATCAGTGCGGTAAATCTATATATCAATTCAAAGCATTATTTTATGATGGAAAAAGATTTGCGACTAAAAAGCGAGATATATACCAAGAAACTATTGGTGAACATAAACAAAAGGTATATAAATCTCTAAGTTGTCTTGAAATAGATAGGATTGAATCTTTTAAGAAATTGGATTGGTTCTGGAACTGTGCAATCAAATATAAAAACGGAGATCAATCAATTGACGAGTTATATGACTTAATTGAGTCTGTGGATAAAAATGATAAAAGAGTTATAATGGATATTTTGGATAAGAAAATGTGTAATTCATTGCACGACGATTATTGGGAATATAAAAAAGATTATTATACTAAATATATAAAAAATATTCCACTTAAAGGCTTAAATATTGATATAGATTATTCAGACGTTCATTTGATAATTAAAAATTCTCAAAAAGTTAAATGTTGGGATAGATATATTTATCTTAATTGCAACAAAACAGATATTGAAACAAACATTTGTGAATCTATTTTAAAAATCATGTATGAAAAAGTTGAAATTAATTTAAATAAATGGCTAGAGAAATATTATGAGGATTACTCGTTTGGCTCTTTAAAACTTAATTATAAACATCATTGTATATTTAAACTTTCTATGCCTGATGAAATTATAAACACTTTGGATTATAAAATCATATCAAAATTTATACGCTTTGAAATTAAGAAATATTTTGACGCACTAATTCCAATTGATAATCTTGAAGAAATTTTAAGTTATATTAATCGTTTGACAACTAAGTATAGAGGCATTATTTTTAAAGAATTTGTCCATGAAGAATTTCAAAATAAAAATTATTATAAGACGTATTTTTACAACATCATCGCAGAGCCTATTGGCGTTGATATAATTAATATTTATTTATATAGAGAAAGATTTAAAAATTATTGGGATAAAATCAATTTAAAACAGTTTCATATTCGTAACAATAAACTTTATTTTGGTGAGTATAATTACTATAACGAAATTAGTAGTGATTTAATTGTTTGTGATTTTTTCAATGATATTAATGAACTATACAATTGTTTAGCGAATACTATTTCAAATATTATTAGGAATGAAAAGTATCCACCTTTAATTAAAAAGGAGGATATCACTATTGGCTAATCGACAGTTTTATATATTCAAATTTAGAACTAGCAGGTTAAAGAAATTTAACTACAATATAGACATTTCTTTTGACGAGGCTAAAGAACTTAAAGAAGTTATAGCATTAGCGGATAATCAAATGTTACGTAGCATTCGTAACATTAGAAAACGTATAGTTTTATCAGATAGGATTGAAATACTATTTAAAGAGCGAAACAAAAGAAAACGCTTAAATCCATCTAAGGAGAATTCGGATAGAATAATACAAATTCAAAATAAAATAAATCGCACTATGTTTGTTCCGGATTATTTAGCTGTAGTTGTAGATCATCCATCCCACTATAACTACATCTTTAAAAATGGACTAATAGTAAACGGTAAAACCTATAAGAGACTTAGTTGCTCAGCAGGACAAGCACGTGTTTCTACCGTCATTTTATGTAACATTGAAATTATAGATAAATTAAAAACTATTTTAAATAATGGTAGAAAATTAAATAAATTAGCATCAAGTAAGTTCAATGCGTATTTTGGACTAGCGGGTTCTGCAACTAAAGTTGTAAGTGAACCTAGGTTTATTGTTGTAAAGGATTTTATCGACACAACATGCTTTATGGCTAATTATGTAACCGAAACTGCTTGGGACAAAGATGATGAAATAGATCAAAGATTAATCAAAGATATGGAAATGAATCGCACAGACGGAATGGGGTTAATCAGCCCTAAACAATCACAAAAGTGGGCTGATGAATTAGGTTTAGATTGGATACCCTCTCAATGGTGTATACGACAGAATTTTCTAAAGGGCATGTTATGCACGTTCCCCATTCATCAATTTTGTGAAGAAGTAAATGGTGGTAATTATATAGTCGAAACAATATACAAAGATAAAAACGGTGAGTATATTAAGGCAGATTTAAGAGATTATGATGTTATTATTACGGAATCACAATTTAAATTATGGGACAGTTTTGACTCTACAGACAAATATATTGAAAACTGTCATAAAAATAATCTTCAATGGGGCGTGTCTCAATATACCCCAAGAGAACCAAAAGATATCTTAAAGCTGAATTATCAATTTGTACAAACATTAAACTTAAACCAAAAGCAGATAGAAAAGTTGGCAAGTCAGTTTGTTGAGTGGATTGACGGTGTAAGTTACGATAATCATGCTTATATGTTACTGTTTCTTCTTGGTGTAAACAATACAGAATCATCAATAAAAGAGTTTTTAAAAAGTAGTGACAACTATTGGATTAAAAGCCTTATTATTAATCCAGAATTGAAAAATGATAGGTATATCCGCACAAAAATTCGTGAATTAATTAAGGTTAAAATAAAAAATGCTTGCATGGGAGATGTTTTTGTAGATGGTAATTTTCAGGTACTTGTTTCAGACCCATATGGATTTATGCAACACGTGTGTGGATTAGAAGTCACAGGTTTGCTTAAAGACGGAGAATTCTATTCTAATTACTGGAATGAAAGAAAAATTAAACAAGTTGATGCAATGAGGTCACCTCTTACATACTTGAGTGAACATGTAATATTGAATTTAAGAAATGATGACGCAGTAAACAAATGGTATCAATATTGCAAATTGGGAATTATTTTAAACTATCACGGACACGAAGTAGTTAATTTCGGGGGAGCAGATTTCGATTTTGATATTTTGGCTACTACATCTAATGAATGTATGATTCATGGTGTTTACAAAGATGAATTACCTGTAGTATATAACCCTCCAAAACCAGAGAAAATACTATTTACAGATGAAGATTTATACAAAGCAGATTTATTTTCATTTGGTTCAATCATTGGTTCTATTACAAATAAAGGAAGTAATGGTTATGCGTTGCTCCCTAATTTAGAAAGAGAATATGGAAAAGATAGTGAAGAATATAAAGTCACTAAATCAAGATTAAAACAATGTTGCAAGGCTCAGTCTGCTCAAATCGACAAGGCTAAGATAGGTCGTGAAGTTAAAGGGATACCTAAAGTGTGGGTAGACAAACAGACTACCATTGATGATGAAGGACATTTAATAGGAACAGAAGGAGAGAGATTAGAAAAAGGTTTCTACAATTCAATATTATTAAATAAATACCCCTATTTCTTTATTTATCTTTATGATGATGTAAAAAGAGAATATCAAAAGTTTTATGATGATTACGATACTACTTGTCATCAAAAATATAGAATGTCGTTTGAAGAATTAAGAAACCTATCTAAGAAAACAGTTGATCAGAAAAAATTTGTTGATTTATTTTATAAATATATGCCCGTTGTATACAGCGAAAGTTCCATGAATTTACTTTGTAGATACATAGAGAGTATTAATTTTAATATAAACCAAAAAATTAAATCAAGTTCCAGTGAGTTAATCCCATCATTATATTTAAACCCTAAATATACTTATACAGATCAATTATATGATGAAATTATTTCTGAATTGAAGGCTCATATTAAAGGAAAGAGATTTGATAATTTAATTCCAGATGATGGCGACGAAACTTCAAAATATAATGACGATACTGTAAGGGAATATAAGATGGATAGCAATGAACTTGGGGATAAATTAAACAATATTTGTAGCAATCCATACATAGTCTTAAATTGTTTAGTTAAGTATTATTACGAAGAAAGAATTAGTGCAAATAAAGATGTTTTGTGGTCTACATATGGTAAATACATTTTTAAAAATGTTAAAAATAATACTTTAGAAAAAATATTCTTCCCTCTTCCAGATAAAAAAGGCGACATTATGTATCTAGGTAAAAAGTATAAAATGCAGGAGATAAAATTTGAATAAATATAAATATGATGAAATTAGTTATGCCGAGTCGGTGTATAAAAATGGATTTCAAACAAAGTATTTCGCAACTGAATTGAAAATTTTAGCTTTATATTTTAGGGATATTTTGAATTTAAAATCAAAAGAAAGAACTGAAAAGCTTTATGATTTTTGTAGTAATCGAATACCTAATTATAATAAAGCTAAACATTTTAAAATTATTGATAATGTCTTAAAATACGCAAGTAAGCGTAAAAATAAATTGATTGTTATTTCAAAGATAGATATTTATCAAGGAGAAATAGATTATATTAACTCTTTAAATATTGATTATAATTTCAAACGTGTCATGTTTGCTTTTTTAGTTCAGATAAAACTTAACCGCCAAGTTGCAACAATTAGAAGTGGTAATGTATCAAATAACATCCACTTTAAAGGTGGTAAGCAGAAATATAATCTGATTAAAAAAATGTCTAAGATACCACAAAATATTAAGATAAACGATGATATCATTCATTATTTAGATAAATTAGAGATTGTTAAAAGTAAATATAACGGACTTATAGAATTAACTTTTTTAAAGAACTGTAGTGAGTCTGGGGGTATAGTTATTTCGGTAATTAACTATGAAAATAGTGGTTGGTATTTTGATTATTATAATGGCGTTGATAAGATGGATTTGTGCAATTATTGTGGGCAACCGTTTAAAGTGACATCAAACAATAAGAAATATTGCTGTAATGAGCATAAGATTTATTATGACCCCATAGAAACTAAAACTATTACATGTATTGATTGTGGTAAGGAAGCGGAAACAAAAGCATGGGACATGAAAACGTGTAGATGTGATGACTGCCAACATGAAGAAGACAAAAGAGTTAAGCGGGAATGGAAAAGAAATAACACATTACCTAAATAATGGTAGAACCAAGCTTTCTAAAATACAAAACCCTAAACCCATTGAAATATATGGGTTTATAGGTGTTTTCAAAATTTCTTAACTTATGGTAGATAATGTATGTTATTGCATATGTTATTTGTCACATAAAAATCCATTATAAGAAAGCGAGAAATAAATAATAAATGATGCTAGTAACAAGAGATGAAGCGGAATACATTCAAAGTCACTGCAATGATATCCGTACTGCAACCACATGTAAAAAAAAGAAGGCTA
>JAQUYR010000069.1 GCA_028691715.1 Bacilli bacterium
AAAGCCACCATTAGTAATGTATCAGCAATTCCTTGAAAAATTTCAACACGTTTTAAAATTTCAATAATTTGATCCATTATATTATCAACTCCTTTCCTAAGAGCATTCTCGTAATCTCATTTTGAGGATTACCTAAAACCTCATTTACTCTTCCTTCTTCAACAACTTTTCCATAATTTAAAACAGCGACTCGATCACAGACATTCTTAACAAGCGACATTTCATGAGTAATAATTATCATTGTTACTTGATATTTATTATTTATTTCCTTAATCAATGATAAGATTTGTTTTGTTGTTATGGGGTCAAGGGCACTTGTAGGCTCATCAAATAAAACTAGTGAAGGATTTGTTGCTAGGGCTCTTGCGATAGCCACCCGTTGTTTTTGCCCTCCTGAAAGTTTTGATGGATATGATTTTTCTTTGCCTTCAAGACCCACAAATTTAAACAATTCATCAACCCTATCAATGACTTTTAATTTCTTTTCCTTGCGTATTCTCAGGGGAAAAGCAACATTATCAAAAGCTGTTCTTTGCATCAATAAATTATATCCCTGAAAAACCACTCCTATATCACTCCTAAAATTCCGAAGATCAGTCCCAGATAATTTATAAATATTCTTGTTGTTAATTATTATTTCACCAGAATCAGGTTTTTCTAATGTTGAAAGACAGCGAAGAAGAGTTGATTTTCCAGCACCTGATAAACCAATAATTCCATAAATACTTCCCTCTTCAATATTTAAACTGACATCATCTAGAGCATAAATGGTATCACTATCAACAGTATACTTTTTAGTTACTTTATTTATCTTAATCATCTTAACCTCCTGAAATAAAAAAATCTCGTCCTTATATAAAAGGACGAGATATGTTTCTCGTGATACCACCTTAATTCGTTATTACTTCACAGTAATAACCTCCTCTAGTACTAAACAAAATGTCGCTATACTATATCGCCGTAACGGGCGAACCCGGTATAACCTAATCACAAGACTCAGTCATACAACTCCAAGGCCATGTTCAATCATCTTCTCCAATGCCTGCTTTCACCTGCTCAGGCTCTCTAAGATAGTGTCCAATAATTTACTCTTCTCTTCAATGTCTTTATTTTTATTTATATGTTGATAGCATTCTAACACAATAATTTAAGAATGTCAAAAAGAAAATGTTTTCTTTTCTAGTTACTAGTATTTTTACTCACCTTACGCATTTTTTCAGTACATTCGAAAATATACATAGCACATTCTTCTCTGTTAGAAAAAGTCAAATCCTGCTTTTTACCATTGATATATAAAGTATATCCCCCATTATTAGGAAGATCATACAATAGAAAATGAACTCCTTTATAACGATAATATGGAAAACCTTTAGCCGTTTTTTTCCATTCCCTAGTCATAAAGTTTTTTCGACGATTGATCAAGTTTTTCAAATCCTTTTCTCTATTAATTGCTTCTTGTTCATTACCTTCCATTTTACCAGCGCAAATACATCCAACTGTCAACATTCTTTTATAATCAGGATGTTTCATATGATGGGCATATCTAATTGTAGCACTTTCACACATATTGCATAGTTTAGATGGCTTTCCCAAATCGCTGATGCCAACACAAAGCCAACCAGTTTTGGGAACATTGGGATCATTCCAAAGCCCAGATGACTGATTTTCAATACCATAAACTTTTTCTTCTTCAAACAGCAATTGATCTATTTCAATTTTTTCATCACCAAGACTCATTGTATAACTTGATGTATTATTTTCAATTGGCATTTTTTCTTCTATCGCAAAATCGGTAATGTTTTCTTCATCGATATCATCACTATTTAAAAAATCCTCTTCTATGGTTGGGATTCGTTCTGTTATCTCACAATTAGAAGTATCTTCGTCATTAAAATTATCACTATCCTTAGCTTTTTCCGCTGCAATAATATTATCTTCTGGAATGTTATGATCATTAACTAAATGATCAAAATCATAAAAAAAGCTGATATATCTTGGGTATTCCTGACTTATAAATTTTATCTGATAATTCTTATTTTGATAGTCAATTTTCTTTATCTCTCCATCTCCAAAAATAGTATGCTTTACAAAATCCCCAACTTTATATTTCAACTTCAAATCGGAAATAACTTCTTCAGCTTTAGCCTTTTTAATACCGATGCTGTTGTAATTATCTTCCCCTATTTCATCTAGAAAACGAGAAGGCATTTTTACTGCTCCTTCATGACTATATGATTCTGAATTTGTAAGGAAGAGACGTTTTTTAGCCCTGGTTATTGCTACATAACAAAGTCGTCTTTCCTCTTCTAGTCCTGATAGTTGCCTCTCCTCAATTGTCCTGTTGGATGGGAATATTCCATCATTTAGGGAAATGACAAAAACATTGTCAAATTCCAGACCTTTAGCAGCATGAACAGTCATCAGTTTTACTTTATCCAAAACCTCTTCTTCCCTGTCAGTCTGGAGAGCTATATAATTTAGGAAATCCTCAAAATTACCAATCTCTTTTGAATCAATCAAAAGTTCCTGAATAACTTTTTTAAATTCTAACAGGTTCTCAAAACGCTCCATGTTCCCCAACTCTCTAATGTAGGTATCATAACCAGTTTGCGCCATCAGAGTATCAAAAATAGTCAGAGCATCTAATTTGTTTTTATTCCTTTGTAAAGAATCTATTACATCAACAAAATGAACTATTTCATAATTCCCCCTAGAAAACTCATGTAGATTTTCCTTCAAAGTGGTGAAAAGCGATTTATTACCCTCTTGCATAGCATATAACTTTAAGCGTTTTATCTTACCCATTTTTCTTTTAGGAGTATTGATAATTCTCTTAAAAGCAACATCATCATCAAAAGCTACCAAACGCATAAAAGCCAATATATCTTTTATCTCCATTCTTTGGAAAAATTTAATATTTCCAATGATTTCATAAGGAATATTAGCCTCAATCAATTTATTTTCGATAATCCTTGAAGAGTAACTCGCCCGATATAAAATGGCAATATCAGTATAACTAGTACTATGCATCTCATGTAAAAACTTAATTTTGGAAACTATCCAATCGGCTTCCTTATGGTCTGTTGGAGCGTGGTAGTATAAAACATCATCACCTCCCTCTATTTTCGTATATAATTCTTTAGGATAACGATTCTTATTTTTTTCAATTAAAGTGTTAGCACATTTTAATATTTTAGAAGTAGAACGATAATTTTGATTTAAAACAACCGTTTCTGTTGGGATATGTTTCTTATCAAAGTCGACGAGAAGTTCCATTTGGGAACCCCGCCATTCATAAATGTTTTGATCGGGATCACCAACAATCATTACATTCCTATACTTCCCAGAAATAAGATCTATTAAAAGGAGTTCCTTTGTGGTGCTATCTTGAAATTCATCAACTTGAATATAATTCAGTCTATCCTGCCATTGTTGACGGACATCTTCATGATGAAGAAGCAAATAAATAGCAAAATTAATTAAATCATCAAAATCGAGAAGATATCTTTTCTTTTGATATTCTAAATACTTGCGAATGATGATATCATCAAGTTTAATTTCATCAATATCAATTGGCTTTTTGGGAGTTATCATATCTTTAATATATTCCATGTTGTCTTTATAGGCCCCAATTTTATCAAGAATTTTTTCAAAAGAACCGCTGTCAAGTTTTAATTGTAACTCTTCATAGATTTCTCCCAAGATCTGTTTTTGATCAGTCTGGTCAATTATCTGAAAATTTTTAGGATAAAATAATTTTTCAACATTTTCACCAATTATTTTTGCTCCCAAAGCATGATATGTTGTCACAAAAGAGACATCTATTTCTTCATTGATAATCTTTCTGATTCTTGATTTCATTTCATTAGCAGCTTTATTAGAAAAAGTAACACATAGAATATTTTTGGAACTTATTCCCAGTTCATTGGTTATGTAAACATAGCGGTTAACTAGCATTTTAGTTTTACCACTTCCAGCACCAGCTATGACTCTTAAATATCCCTCAGTTCTTTTTACAGCTTCATATTGTTTCTCGTTTAAATTTTCCACAAGTTGCCTCCTTAAAAGTTTGCATTCTTTAAATTATCTAACTCTCCATCAAGGAAGTGTGTGTCCACCTGCTAAGTATAACTTATACCATTCTTCTCTTGATAAATTTATATCTCTTGCTTTAATGATTTCTTTTAAATGTTCAATTTTTGTTGTTCCAACAATTGGAATCATATTTATTGGGTGCTTTAATATCCAAGCTATTCCTATTGCATTTTTAGTTACACCATACTTTTCACTCAATTCTTCGAGTTTCATATTTAAATTAGGATAGTGAGGATTATCGATATATGTTCCTTCTTCCCATGAAGCCATTAAACTTGACCATGTCTGAATCCTTATATCATTTAAAAGGCAATATTCGAGAGTCCCATTAGAATGATCTAGAGATTCATCAGCCATCATATTAACAAACATACCCTGACTAACCAAGGAAGAATGAATAATACTAAATTGTAATTGGTTATATTTAAGAGGTTGTTTGACATATTTTTTAAATAATTGTAGTTGCCAAGAATTCATATTTGAAACTCCAAATTCTCTAACCTTACCACTATTATATAGTTCCTCAAAGGCCTCGTTTACCTCCTGATAATCAATTAAAGCATCAGGTCGATGAAGGAGTAAAATATCGAGATAATCAGTCTTTAGAGCTTCTAAGCTCTTTTGGACCTGATTTAAAATATGTTCTTTTGATAAATCATAATACCCCTTACAAATTCCACATTTTGTCTGGATAATTATTTTCTCTCTCATTCCTGGATTTCTTGCCAAGACCTCTCCGAAAATTTCTTCACATTTACCTGCCCCATAGATATCAGCATGATCGAACAAAATAATACCTTCTTCAATCGCTTCTTTAATCAACTTTTCAGCTTCATCAACCGAAAGTTTTCCTAAACGCATACATCCTAAGGAAATTTGTTTCCTTGCTTCCATATTAAATATTCCTTTCTATATATATTATTATTATAGCATTATAAACATTTAGATGTAAACAAAAATCATAGAACTTGAAGGTTGACATCTTTTAAATACTATGTAATAATATTTGAAAGGAAATTTAGCCATGAAAAAAATTCTTTTTATCTACTATACGGGTACTTATAATACTAAATACCTTGTTGAAAAACTAGCTGATAAACTTAAAAATGATTTTAAAATATCAACGATTAATGTCTTTGAAAAAGAAAAAATTGACTATTTCAATTATGATTTACTATGCATTAGTTATCCAATTTACGCTTTTAATGCTCCATTATTGTTAGAAAAGTTCTTAAAAGAAGCAGACATTCAGGGCAAAAACTATTTTATCCTAAAAAACTCAGGAGAACCACTACATTTTAACGATGCCTCTTCCTATAAGATATCAAAAATTATGGAAAAAAAGGAATGCACTCTTAGGGCTGAATATCATCTTCTTATGCCATATAACATAATATATCACCATCATGATAATATGGTAAAGCAAATGCTAGAATACAATGAAATGTATTTACAACACATTGCTAGTAATATAATAAATAATTCTTTTACTGCTCCTAAGTTTTTATTTAGATATCGGTTTATCGCATATCTTGGGAAACTTCAAAGATTGGGGGCTGTTGTTAATAGTTCTTTATATAAAGTCGATGATAAAAAATGCGTGAAATGTTTAAAATGTCTTGAAATTTGCCCTGTTAATTGTATTATTATCAAAAATGATAAAATAACTTTTTCAGGTAATTGCCAAATGTGCATGCGTTGCTCGATGTTTTGTCCAACAAATGCTATTAATATCGGTTTTTTAAACAACTGGAAAGTAAATGGGAATTACAACTTTCAAAAAATTATCCGTGATGATAATCTTGATGGTAATTACTTAAAAAATTCATCAAAAAGATTTTATCGATATTATCATAAGTATTATGATAATCTTGACATTCTTTTAAACAAAAAAAAGCACTTTTAATGCTCATATTGATAATAAACTACCTTTTGTCCTTTAACAAAATGACTTCGGGTAGTTTTCTTTTTCCCTTTCTCATCTTTATATCTTCTGTTTTTACAAACTCTAACATTTGTAGTTTTATTTAAAAAAAAGAAGACCAGCACATTATTAAGTGCTCCCATCTTCCTATTAATTAAATCATAATCAGTATTAAAATTATGTAATGATACTTCATCTTTTGCAAATATTCCGGATGTCTTTTGCATTCTTTATCTTAATAGATTTAATTATTTGTATGCAGTTTAATGAGCAAAAGCCTTCTAATATCAGAAGGCTTTTTACATATTCTATTGGCAGGGCTAGTAGGATTCGAACCTACGAAATGACAGGGTCAGAGCCTGTTGCCTTACCGCTTGGCTATAGCCCTAAATTGCCATTAGTATTATATACTAAAATGCAACTTTTTTAAAGTAAAATATTTATTTTTTTTCTA
>JAQUYR010000008.1 GCA_028691715.1 Bacilli bacterium
TTATTTCATATATAGGCCATTTGTGGGGGTATATTACTACAATATACTCCTTTTTATACCTTGTGTGGTGAAAATAAAAAACTACCTTTTTTTAAAAATACAAAAAGGTAGTTTGTCATCAGTCTGACGACTCATAATTGAGTCGCTTTATTTTACTTTATTTATTAATTAATGAAGAAATAATTCTTTTTTCTTAAAAATGCTAAGGCGAATAAAGACATTGACAAAGAGATTGAATTGATTAAGGTAGCTGAAGAGCAACTTGCACAACCAGTACTAATAACTCTTTCACCTTGATATAAGACGACTGTTTCACTAGCGAAGATACTAATTGTTGAACCATCTGTATATGTTTTAATAACAGAAGTACCAGCTTTTGTTGAATTGGTAACTAAATTCCATTCACCTGCTGGAAGGGTTAGGGTTACTAATTGTTTATTACAGTTATTATTAATGACTAGGATTGTTCCCCAAGTATCATCGTTAGCAAAGTTGGAGATTGTATAAGCAATTACTCCTTCTTGATCTTCATATAGAAAATCGACATTAGCAACTACCTCCTCAGCAGTTGTCATTCTAAAAGCTGGATGAGCTTTTCTTAATTCTATTAAGCCTTTATAATACTCAAAGCACTCCATGTTTACTGCTTTGGCTTTTAAATCCCAGCGAAGTTGATTTGTTGAATCACCAGATTCATAAGAATTGGAATCGTAGCCACCTCCATCAGCTGGTTTAGATCTCAAGAATTCTACTCCAGCATGCAAGAAAACAATTCCTTGTGATGTCATTACAATAGCATTGGCTTGCTTTTGCATATCATCACGCAAATCCTTTTGCTTAGTGGTTGTTGAAAGGATGATTTTATCGTATAAGGTATTGTTGTCATGAGCGCTGACATAATTAACAGTCTTAGTTGGCGAGGTATGCCAGTACATATCATATGATAAGCCTTCAGTTGTTACATCAGGATGTTCAATTCCCCCAACAATTCCATATTTAACTTTATTGATTATTTCAGTAGTAACGTTTCCTTGAATATAGCCTTTTTCAGCAGCTGAGAAAACAGAGCCTTTAATACCATCCCTGATTTCATCATTAAAAGCAGCAACATCAGGCATATCTTCTAGATTTACTTTATCAGCAGCCAGGTCTTCATCAAGTGGAGTATCTCCTCCAGTCCAAGGCTCACCATAGATTAAGATGTTTTCATCGATTGCTTTTAAAGCTGTGACGATTTCATTCATTGTTTCTGTATCGTGTAATCCCATCAAATCAAACCTGAAACCGGAAAGATTATATTCTGTTGCCCAGAAAGTTACAGAATCAACCATGAATTTTCTCATCATATATCTTTCTGAAGCTGTTTCATTACCAGTGCCACTACCATTGCTAAATGAACCATCATCATTCATTCGATAATAATATCCTGGAAGGATAAGGTTGAAATTAGAATCAGCACTTTGACCTGTGTGGTTGTAAACAACATCCATGATTACACCGATATTGTTCTTATTCAAAGCAGTTGTCGCTTGTTTTAGTTCAACAACACGACTTACTCCATCATATGGATCAGTTGAGTATGATCCTTCAGGGACATTGAAGTTAATTGGCATATATCCCCAATTAAAATCTTTCTTCGGATTGGCTTCATCAATAACTCCAAAATCAAAGATTGGTAATAACTGAACATGGGTTACTCCTAATTCCTTGATATGATCAAGGCCAGTAGTAACGCCTTCATAGGTAGTTCCTTCAACGGTTAAACCGAGGAATTTACCACGATATTCTTCAGGTCCAGTCCAACTGGAATGCGATGTTAAATCGCGAACATGAAGTTCATATATAATGGCATCAGTTGGCGAGGAAATGTTATTTGCTCTTGTATTATAGGTGAAATCTTCCGGGTTTATCTTTGAAAAGTCGATGACCATTCCCCGAAGACCATTAACACCAGCACTTTTAGCATATGGATCAACTACTTCATTGGTTGTTGAACCATTAGTTACTGAGTAGGTATAATATGTTCCATGAAGGTTTGATGGCAGAGTTATTTGCCATGTACCTTTGATACTTTTAATCATTGATACTGTTTCTTTTGGTTTATCTGTTCCACCATAAGCTTCTGGAGTTCCTGTTGTATAAAGATTTAAAGTAACCTTGGTCGCTATTGGAGCCCACAATCTAAAAGATGTAGAATTTTCTTTAGCAATAGCCCCTAAATCATTACCATCATAGCCATAGGCTTCTTCAAAAGCTGAAGAATCATATATACCATCATAGGTTATAGCATAGGTTTTTAAACCATCGTTAAATTTACCTTTTAAAACATATGATTTAGAAAAATCCAAACTATCATTTATTTTAATCTCACCAACAACACCATTGATTGTTGTCGTATGAGTGGTTGATTCAACACCATTGATTTCAAGAAAAATAGCAGCAGCTTCTAATTTTGCAGTTAAAGCAAATTTAATAGTTGTCTCATCTTCAAAAAAAGCATAACGAATTTTATCGGTTTTATCAGGTCCATTAGGATCATCAATACTCATTCCAATTCTTTCATCCCCTTCAACAAGATAGGCATGAACTGTGCCATCATTACTTGTTTCTGGAATGGTGATAAATCTATCAGTGCTAACATCTTTCACCCAGGAGTCCCCCTTTCTCATAATGATTCCAATACTCGTACTCCCACTAAGAGAAGCAGAAGTTAGATCAATTGTGGCAATAGCCCCGAAATCATCGGTGGTAATGCCTTTTTCATCTTTATCGAAGCTATAAGCTCCTCCACTACCATTTGTTGGAGCTTTTTGCCATAACCAGATATCCCAGCCATCAGCATAATCAGCATTATAGCGAAAGTAATGTATTTTTAAAGTGGTAACCTCGCTATCTGCCCGAACAATTATTGGAGTCATAAGTAGGAAAAACATGCTTAGTATTATCAATATTTTTTTCATTAAATCATCTCCTTCAAAAAATGTCAAAAATTAACTATAAATATATAATACAACAACAATTATAGATATTCAAGCGTTTTCAACATGTAAACCATTACACAGTAAAAACGCTTGCAAAAATTACAAATCGTATGTTATAATACAAATAAAGACAAACAACGCTTTTTATACTACAAGCGATTCTTATTGAGGAGGAGAAAATGAGAAGAAAAATTGGTTTAATGCTTTTGGCCTTTCTAGCGTTCTTTACTATAGCACTAGCGAGTAGCCAAAGGGTAAAAGCTGCTGAACCACTAGGAAAAATAGTTTTCCATTATCAATTGTGGGATGGCGATTATTCCAGCGCAGGTCTTTGGTGCTGGGGTACTGGTGATGGTGGTGCAAGCGCCCCTGTTACTTCAGATGTTACTGATGAATTCGGTGCTGTTTACGAACTTCCAATCGGGGAAGGCGCAACAGATGTAGGCATTATTGCCTTGAGAAAAGATATTTCTTTAGATAGTCGTTGGAATTATCGTGAGACACCAGATGGTGAAAACTTTACAGTTGATGCCACTCCAATTACTAGCGGTGCGGTTACAGAAATGCATATCTACTATTTCCAAGGTGGATATCAGACATACTATGTAGCTGATACTACTAAAGTAAACATCTTAGTCGCTTATTATGATCCGACTGCTGGTTATGAAGACAATCTAGGATTTCACTCATGGGGATCTTGGACAAATGTTGAAAACCCTGCCTGGGCCACTCCTTTAAAAGCTTTCAATGATGGTTTTAAATCACCAGGAGAAATTAAAGGAAAGGTTGCCTTATTACAAATTGATGAAAAAGATGTAGCTTCAGCTGGTTTCTTAATATATGCTGGCGATGATGTTACTAAGAAAACTCCATCACAGGATACATATAAATACATAACAGATATGGCCACATTAAAGAATGGCGACGTTAAAGTACTTTATGTAACTGGTGGTGCTGGTTATTATGGTGATACTGCGATAGCGGATTTTGCTACTGCGGCATTTGCATTTGACTTTATCGGATTTAATGCTAGCGATATGACAGGAACATACGCAGTTGACCCATCAACAATTTTTGCTAAGACTACTTTAGCTCTTACAACAAAAGTTGTTGTCGGTACAGAAATGGTTACAAAAACTAAGATAATTCAGGTTCCTCAATTAGCTGCAGGAAGTACTCCTTTTGTGCAAACTGACAAGACATTTACTGAATTTACATCCCTACCAGCTTTAGATGCTGGTATGGTAGGAAGAGTTGTTCTTCACTACCAAGCATGGGATGGCGATTATACTGGTGTAGGTGTGTGGTCATGGAATAGAGGTACCGTTGCTAATTCTGGTCTACCAATGATTGGTGTCGATAGTTTTGGTGCTGTAGTTGATATTCAAGTAGCTGCTGATATGGGTGATAGTATCGGATTTATTCCAATGAAAGCCGGAGTTCCTGCTGCTACTAATGAATGGGGTGCAGGATTTGTTAAGAGTTTTGATGGTGATTTAACAGTTGATGTTACTGCTATTAAAGCAGGAACTGTTGATGAAATTCATATTTATTATTTTGAAGGTGGAAGTAAAGGATTTATTATTGATCCTGCTCAAGCTAATGTTCTACTTGTTTATTATGATTTAACGGGAACTTATGAAGAAACTCTTGGCCTACATGGTTGGGGTAATTGGACTAACCCAGAATTTGTTGACTTGGCATGGGGTTCACCAGCTCAAGTATTCGAAAATGGTTTGACTTCTCCAAAGAGTCTTACTGGAAAAGTCGCTCTCTTAAAAGGTACTGATTTAGGTAACTCAGGATTCTTAATCTATGCTGGTGGCGATGATTCTAAGAAGACTGTTGATAATGCTTCTAATTCTATTACTGATTTAGGTACATTAGCAGCTGGTGATGTCAGAGTATTATATGTTGCCCTTGGTGAAACTTATTATGGTGTTGCTAAGAAAGCTGAATTTGCTGAAGCAGCATTCAGTGGTGAGATTGAATATGTTGACAAAGAAGTTGAATATCAAGAAGAAGTAGATGTAATGGAATATGTTGACTTTACAGAATATTTCAAACTATACAAAGGAACAACAGAAGTTGCTCTTAAACAAATCGATTTTAACAAGACTGCAGATTCAACAAATGAATTTGTAATCCAATTAGCTGATGGTGTTACTTTAGATAATACAGCTACTTACACATTAAAATTTAATGACGGTGCGGAAAAAGATGCTGAAGTTGCTTTAGCAATGGATAGTGAAAAACCAGTCATCACTTTAGTTTCTGAGGACAAGATTGTTGTCACTCAAGGCGAAAAGTGGGATCAAACACTATATCCAAATTACCGTGTAACTGATGATCGCGATAGTAACCTATCTAATAGAGTATATGTACCTGAAGGCAAAGGTTATTTGAACACTAATGTTGCTGGTGAATATCCAATAACATTACAAGTTGAAGATAATTGGGGCAATGTTGGAGAATTAGTATTTACTATCTATGTTGAAGCTCCTGCTACAGGATGTAACAAAGATGTTAGTGCCTCAACATTCATTGGCTTAAGCCTATTAGGTCTTGCGGTTTTCTTCGTTCGCCGAAGAAGATTCGTTTAGGATAGGAGGTCAAGAAAATGAAAAAATGGTTTACATTCTTATTTTTAACTATTGGCGTTTTCGTACTTATCGGTTGTGGAGCTAAAGAATATACAACAGGCGAAATAATTGAATTTGATAAGACTCAAGTAAAAGATACAATCCTTACTGTATGGATGGATGATACTGATGGTGTTTACATGGATGAAATTATTCCAGCATTTGAAGCTGCTAATCCAGGAATCACTGTTGAATTCCAACATATGGCAACTGTTGATGCTCGTGAAAAGCTAAAGACATTTGGTCAATCAGGATATGGAGCTGATGTTTTCCAATTCCCTCATGACCATATGGCTCAAGCAATTCTTGATGATTTAGTATATGTATTACCAGATGAACTGATGACAAGACTTGAATCAAGAGTTCAAACTGTTGCTATGGATATCGCAACTTCTTGTTATGATGCTTCAACTGGAAGCTTTGAATGTGCTGCTGGTAGCAGTAAAAAATTATTCGCTGTTCCAATTTCTATTGAATCAGTTACAATTTTCTATAACAAAGCTTTAGTAAGCTCTGATATGCTTCCAACAAGTTTTGAAGATTTCTTAGCTGATGCTGCAGCTTATACAGCAAACGATCGTTATTTTGGAACATCATCTCATTGGGCTGATGCTTACTTCTTACAATTCATCTATAGTGCCTTTGGCTGGACTCCATTTGGAGAAAACCTAAATGATGCTACTGAAGTTGGATTTGAAGATCAAGCTGTCGTTGATGCCTTAAATTGGATGATGACTAATCTAAAACCAGTGGTAACTGGAAATGGTAATCATGACTCTGTTGCCGCAACTAGTTTATTTGAAGAAGGTAAATTACCATTCATCTTAGCTGGTCCATGGCAAATAAATACATTTAGAGATGCTGATATCGATTTTGGTTCAATTACAATCCCAACAATCAATGGTCAGGAAACATCAACATTTGCTGGTGCCCAAATGGCAGCTGTTTACAAATATTCTGAGAATAAAGAAGCAGCTATTAAGTTTGTTGAATTCTTAGCAAGTGATGAAGCTGCAGAAATTCTTTATAGAACTTCTGGAGATTGTCCAGCTTTAACATCAGAAATCTTATCAACAATTCCTGGTTTAAAGGACGATGAAGTTATGCAAGTTATGTTAAAACAACTTGAAACATCAGTTCCAATGCCAACAATCCCTGAAGTTACTTATTACTGGGGACCTGCGGAAACAATGGTTAAAAGCATTTGGAATTCGCAAGGCGTTATCACTGATGCAGTAAAGACTGCTGAAAAATCTTATAAGGCAGCAAGAGATTTAGCGTCTTAATAAAAGTAAGGCGGCCCTGCGGTCGCCTTATTCTTATATATAAGGAGAAAATATGAGAGGAAAACTAAAACACATTTTAAAAGCTGTGGCTTCAAGTATTATTTGGGGTCTTGGTCAGGTTTTTAATAAGCAATATCTAAAAGCCTTGTTTTTCTTTTTGTTTTTTGTCTTATTCATTGGAATTGAACTAGGCAGTAGTAATCTTATATCGGGTTATGATCCCTATAATGAACAGTTGTCAGGAAATGACTTTGGTCCAAATTTAGCCAAAGGATTTTATGAGACATATGTTTTTGATAGAGATGATCATGCTGTGCAAGAATTAACTGAATTTGAAACTTTCTATGAGGCCTATAAAGCTGATGGATTTACAAATGATGAGTTAATTGAATATGTTGCACAAGATATTCTTGCTGGTAGCAGAACAAAATATTATGTTTTCAGTGAATACATAAAGGCAACAAATAAAGACGCTGATAGAACATCTGATCTTTATCCTGAAGAGGATAGCGAACAAATTGCAACTCTGTCGAGTTTCAATGGCTATAAAACCACTTATCTAGATGAAGTGACAGGAAAAGAATATGTTCAAAAAAACATCGGTACAGGTGATGAGATTGTCTATCGCTATGTTAACATAGATGATGCTGATGATATCCTAACTAAAGAACAAATATCAGGCTATCCTATTATCAAAAAGGAAAATAAGATCTATTATGATAAAGCGACAGCTACAAAATTTTATATTGAAGTAAAAAAAGATGACAAGGTTTCTTATTACGAAAATATTACCGATCCTAGCGATAAAATTTTAGCTGCTGATTTCACAACAGTTAATTTCTCGATTTTACCAGCATATAAAGGATCAATTTGGTATAACACTTCTGGAATGGTATATGTGTATTACAATCCCGAAATCAATGGTTATAATCCAACAGTATTTTCGGAATATCTAACTGATTATTTCTTTGATTTCTATCAAAAATCGGGTGGTAGATACGATCAAACCGATTTTGCAAGATTTAAATTAAAAGTATACTTTGCTATGCACCCGGAAACAAAGGCTGATTTTGAAGAGAGATTTGATAATTTCTTTTATAATCGTGCGGGATTCTTCCTAAGAGGAGTATGGTCAGTTATCACTTTAGGATCAACTGATTCAGCCGATTATTTCCAAATAAGTTTATTATCTGATGCTCTTGATTCCTCTTTGTTTGGTGGTATTGTCATTGAAAACATGATTGTTCGTGGGCATTTATCATCCTATTTATTGATCAAGGGATTAATTGCTGTTTTATTAATGTTTTATTTCTTGATTGTCTTTATCTGGACGATCAGAGATGCTTATCGTACAAGTGTTGAATATGAAAAGACTCATAAACATGTTAAAGATACAGATTATTTTAAGAAGATGTATGAGAGCAGTTTTGAATATATTCTCTTACTACCCGCTATTTTCACAATCACCTTTATCTCGATAATGCCAATTGTCTTCAGTTTCTTGGTTGCTTTCACTAGTTACAGTGGCCAGGCTTCCGATGTTGGTCTGTTTGATTGGGTAGGATTTGAGAACTTTACCAAGATTTTTGTCTTTGGTGGGGATATTCCTTTTGGACAAACCTTCTGGAAGGTTTTCCTGTGGACAATTATTTGGGCAATATTCTCAACGGCAACAGTATTCTTTGGTGGTTTCTTCCAAGCCGTTATTATCAACAGCGAAAGGGTACCTCTGAAGAAATTTTGGAGAACATTTTTGATTTTACCTTGGGCAATACCAGCGATTATTACGCAGATGGTATTTGCAAATATTTTTAATGAAAATGGTGTAGTTAATGCCTTTTTGGAAAATATTGGATTATATGATGTCTTTAAGAATTGGGGAATTTTAGGAGTACAATTTTCAGAATTAACTACAGGAATTCAAAGAGCCTTTTATTTAGGATATGATAATATTCAGTGGTTCACAAACTCTTTTAACCCTTGGTTTGTCAGAATCACTTTGATTGTTGTCAATATCTGGTTGGGATTCCCTTACTATATGGCATTAATGACAGGAATCATGGTTGGTATTGATAAGAGTTTATATGAGGCTGCCGAGATTGATGGAGCAGGAAAGCAACAAAAATTCAAATATATTACTTTCCCACTCGTAATGTACTCAACAGCACCATTACTGGTTATGAGTTTCTCGGGTAACTTTAATAATTTTGGAATGATCTATTTCGTTACCCAGGGAGGTGCCGGGGCTGGAGATATATCGAGCGCTTATGCTGGAGATACCGATATCTTGATTTCCTGGATGTTCTCGTTAACGGTTAAATATAAAAACTATAATATGGCTTCAGTTTTTGCCATTTTAATCTTCTTCATCATCGGTTCACTGGCGGCTTGGAACTACTCTAGAACAAAGGCTTTTAAGGAGGATTAGCAATGATACTAAATATGTTGATTGTTTATCTAATAATTGTTCTTTATTTTACTGTTGATGCCGTAGCAGCAGAAGTATATGAGAAGAAGGGCTATACAAGATTCAAAGGAGCACTATGGGGGTTAATTCCAATCATTGGAATTATTTATGTATTTCGTGCTCCCGATAGAAAGGCATATCAAAGAAGTGGTTTAAGACAATTTTATCGACCAAAGGAACTAATAATGAAGTTTCTGACATTTGCTGAATTAGTACTTGTAGCAGTTATCGTAATTGTTCCTGTAATCTATATGGTGGGATCTTCATTTGCCGCTCAGACAGGTCTACCGACTACTTTCTGGCCTGATGTGCTTACTCTCGACAACTATAAAAAATTATTTAATGAAACAAAATTTCCAGTTTGGTTCAAGAATACCTTTATAATTGCGATATTGAATACCATAATCGGAGTTGTCTTTATTACAGGAGCCGCTTATGTTTTCTCAAGATTTAAGTTTAAAGGTAAAAAAGTGGGATTAATTACAATCCTTGTTCTTCAAGTATTCCCTGGATTCATGGGATTGATCGCCATGTTTACATTGTTTGAAGTATTTGGATTATTGGGAAAACCAACAGCTTTGACCATCCTTTACGTTGGTGGTGCTGTACCATTTAATTTATGGTTAATCAAGGGATATTTACAACAAATTCCTAAGGATCTCGATGAATCAGCTATGCTTGATGGCGCTAATAAATTACAGATATTCTTTAAGATAATTTTACCATTATCGGTACCAATTCTGTCATTTGTAGCTGTTAGCATGTTTATGTCACCATGGATGGATTATATGCTTCCAAAATTCTTATTGGATGTCAATGTCACCGGTGGGGCTGAAAATATTAAGGAACAGTGGACTTTAGCAGTTGGTCTATTTGAAATGATCTCTGGAGCTGATAAGCAGAGTTATACAACTTTTGCTGCTGGTTCAATGATCATTGCTGTACCAATTACTATTCTATATATGGTTTTCCAGCGTTTCTTAATTCAAGGAATTACTGCTGGGGCAACAAAGGGATAAAAATAGATAACATATTAATAGGCATGATTTATAATGATCATGCCTATTATTAAGATTTTTATATGACTAGGTGTGATTAAAATGGAAAAATGGTGGCAAAAATCCTTTGGATATCAAATATATATCAGGAGTTTTAAAGATTCCAATAATGATGGCATTGGTGATATCCAGGGAATAATTGAAAAACTTGATTATCTTTCTTATCTGGGAGTTAATCTGATTTGGATCTGTCCTTTTTTTGCTTCTCCTATGGATGATAATGGGTATGATGTGAGTGACTTTTACAATGTCAGTCCAGACTATGGCTCTTTAAATGATATCAAAGAACTAATCTTAAAAGCTCATGAAAAAGGAATTCGCATTATAATTGATTTAATCATGAATCAAACATCTGATGAGCACTACTGGTTCAAAGAAAGCCGTAAATCTAAGGATAACCCTTATCGAGATTATTATATCTGGGCACCACCACGATATTCAAATGGTCAAAGAAAAGAACCAACAAACTGGGCTTCCTTTTTTGGTGGCAGCTGTTGGGAATATGATGAATTAACAGGAGAATATTATATGAAGATATTCTCTAAGAAAATGCCGGATTTGAATTGGAAGAATCCTCAAGTCCGCAATGAAATCGCCAAAGTTGCTGAATTTTGGCTGGATCTAGGAATTGATGGTTTTCGAATTGATGCTGTTGCTCATATTGGAAAATCAGAGTTTATCGATTCAACAATTACTCCAGATGAAAAATATAAACCAGAATGGGAGAAATATTCCAATCTTCCAATAGTTCATGATTATTTAAGAGAGATGTATGAAAAAGTTTTTTCTAAATATGATATTATGACCGTTGGAGAAGTTGGAGGAAGAGCACTAATAAGTGATGCCCTGCTATATGTCACTCCCAATCGACATGAACTCAACATGGTCTTTAATTTTGATCATAACTGGTGTAATAATGGTTGGAATCGTCAAAAGGGGGAAAAATTGGTCATCAATGTTCCCCATATGAAGAGTATCTTTGACAAATGGCAAACAGGATTACAGGGTAAAGCCTGGAATGCTATATATTGGCTAAATCATGATCAGCCACGCTTGTTAAGTCATTATGGTGATAGTCGCTATCCTCAAGAAAGCGCTAAAATGTTAGCGATATGTCTTTATTTTATGTGGGGAACACCTTTTATTTACAATGGTGAAGAAATTGGAATGACAAATCCCCATTTTAAATCGATAGATGATTTTAAAGATGTATCAATCCATACACAGTATAAGATTAATGTCTTAGAGAATCATCAGGATATAGAAGACTTTATCTATCAGGTATCTTATAGTACTAGGGATAATGCAAGAACTCCGATGCAATGGTCGGGTGAGGAATATGGGGGATTCTCAAAGAGTAGACCATGGAATATTCTTTGTGATAATTATCAAAAGATTAATGTAGAGAATGAAATTGAAGATCAGGATTCTATTTTAAATTTTTATCGAAAAGTTATTGCTATTAGATTAAATAGTGGGTATAATGATGTAATTGCTTTTGGCAAGTATCAACAGATAAAAAAGGATCACCTAAAACTATATGCTTATTTACGAATAGGCTCAACAAAAAAAATACTGGTTTTATGTAATCTTACGAGTTGTGAATTTAATCTAGATGAATTAGAATATAGAGTTATTAATATTATATTATCAAATTATGATCGAAAGGAAGTACCAAAGACATTTGCTCCTTTTGAAGCGATTGTTTTGGAGGTAGAGTAAGACTATGAGAGGTAGTGGAATTTTATTACACATTAGCAGTTTACCAAGCCCTTATGGAATTGGTACCATTGGCAAGGAAGCCTATAAATTTGTAGATTTTCTTGAAAAAGCTGGTCAGAAATATTGGCAGGTTTTACCACTTGGACCAACATCTTATGGAGACTCACCATATCAGACCTTTTCAGCATTTGCTGGGAATCCATACTTTATTGATTTGGACACCTTAGTTGAAGAGGGACTTTTAGAAAAGAGGGATTTAGAACCTCTCATAACTAGAGATAGTTCAAAAATCGACTTTGATGCTATTTACAAGACAAGATTCATGATCTTGGAAAAGGCCTTTTGTAAATTTATTGAAAGAAATGATTTTTTTGGCTTCAACAAGTTTATTTTTGATAATCGTAGTTGGTTAGAGGATTATGCTTTATTCATGGCCATAAAACATCAAAGTACTGAAGGAAACTGGCATAGCTGGGATGAAAGATATCGCAAAAGAAACCTTGAAGCTTTAGAGGAATTTAAAAAGAGTTGCTCAAGACAGATTAATTTTTGGTATTTTGTTCAATATAAGTTTTTTGAAGAGTGGTGTAAGTTAAAGGATTATGCCAATAAAAAAGGCATCAAGTTCATTGGTGATATGCCAATATATGTTGCCTATGATTCTAGTGATGTCTGGGCTAATCCCAAAAACTGGCAACTAGATGATTATCTATTACCACGAGTTGTTGCTGGTGTACCACCAGATTATTTTGCGAAGACTGGTCAATTATGGGGAAATCCCATCTATGATTATAAGTTGATGGAACAAGAGGGATATTCTTGGTGGATAAAGAGAATAGAAGAATCCTTTAAGCTATATGATGTTGTCAGAATTGATCATTTCCGGGGATTTGAAGCATATTATGCCATTGGCTATAATGAAAAAACCGCTGAATTTGGGGAATGGATTAAGGGACCAGGAATTTCTTTGTTTAAGAAGATAAAAGAAAAATTGGGTGATTTAGATATAATTGCTGAAGATCTGGGATTCTTAACCGAAGGTGTCTACAAATTACTAGAGGAAACTGGATATCCAGGAATGAAAATCTTACAATTTGGTTTTGATCCCAAGGGCGATAGTGAATATCTTCCTCATAATTATACAAAAAATTCCATTGCTTATACGGGAACACATGATAATAAGACTTTGAAAGATTGGCTGGAATCGATTAGCGAAGAGGAGAAGAAATTCTGCTATGAATATGCTAATATCAATAATGATGAGGAAGCAGTCAATAAACTGATAAAATGTGTTTTGGCTTCTGTCAGTGAAACGGTGGTCATCCCTATGGCCGATTACCTTGAACTGGGTAGCGAAGCCCGTTTCAACATCCCCTCAACTCTAGGAGGAAATTGGACCTGGAGAATGTCAGATGATGCCCTGACTTTAAAATTACAGGAAAGAATCTTAAGAAACACCCAGATATATAAGAGAAATCCTCCTTCTAAGAAAAAAAGTGACTCCTAAAAAGAGTCACTTTTCTGATGAATGGAGATTTTTTTTCTTTATCCAAAGGGATTCATCGGGTTTGATGACCAAAATGTCAATAGGCCCGCCTACTGTTTTAACTCGGTTTTGAAAAGACATGGTATCAATAGTGGTCTTGATGGCAAACTCAGCAAAATTAATGGCGTCCTGAAGGTTGAATAGATTCCAGGCAATATCATACTGAGGTATCTCAACAGTACCATTATTGCTGTTGATAAAGGTTTTATTCAGAATCTTGGTAAGAATATCCATTTCTCCCTGCCAGATTGCTCCCTGGTTAAGGGTATCAAACTGGTTGAATTTACCTTCTCTTGTATTGACATCATAGATGCGCTGTTCATAATGATTTTCATATTTCTGGTAACCAACAACAAAAAAGATGGTTTTAAGAGTAGGGGATAACTCCTTAAAATAATCGAGGATCATTTGAGGCATATCATCGATTCTGGTATCCTTGGTCAGCTTATTCAAAATAAAGCTCTGGATATAACCAGCTATTGGATGACCATTTATGGAAGAATCTCCACATGTTGAGATACCGGTTTTATTAGGACATAAAAAGGTTTTATCCGTTGTATCGGTAATATTAGTACCAATTTGAACTATTTCTTTGTTATCCTTTTTGAAATTATTGTTATAGGTAGAGCGGCTATCACTAGCCAAAACGATTCCTTCATTAACGTGTACACAAATTATTAATGACATCCTTAATCACCTCTTTTAAACTGATTTTAATAAAATGATGAATGAATACATATCGGGGAAACCTTTATTTTCCATATTTATCTAAGAAATTGATCAGTGCTCGTTGGCATTTTCCTCTATCTACTAGATAACTCATTCCATGACCAGCATTATCAATCATATATAATTCTTTATCGACAGGACAAGCATCAAAGTTTTCCGCACTCATCCATGGCGGAACCAAATGATCGTTTGTTCCATGAACTAGAAGCAGGGGAATTTTGTTAATATTTAAAGCGTTAATGGTCGAATATTCATCCATTTTTATATTTGCAAAAACTTTGACCAATCCTTTAGTGATATATAAAATTGGAAAGGATGGTAACATCGCTATTTTATTCAGGACATGGCGAATGATTTCAAAGGGTGATGTGAAGCCACTGTCAGCAATCACTCCCTTTACATTACTTGGAAGATCAAATCCTAAGGTCATCAAAACTGTTGTTGCTCCTAAGGATACACCATCTAAAAATATCGGGAGGTTGTTATCGAGATTACTATTTATGTATTTAATCCATTGGTAGCAATCAAATCTCTCCTTGATTCCAAAAGTTATATAATTACCTCCACTTTTACCATGGGCCCGTTGATCGGGAAGAAGAAGGTTGTAACCTAGGCTATAATAAAATTTGATTATACAAGAAAAATCTCTTAGACCAGAACCACGATGTCCATGCATCAGGAGTAGAGTTCCTTTGGGGTTTTTATGGGCTAAGTATTTAGCTACTAATTTTATTCCATCAGAGGAACTGATGGTAAATTCCTGATAATCCTGAGAAAGAAACCAAGCCTTTTCCTCGGCCATTTCAGGAACATACTTTTTGAACAGTTTATTTCCTATTGGAACCATCTCCAGCCTCTTTGATCTCTTAAAACCGATGATCAGAATAAGAAAAGAGATGATAATGGATAAGATGATGAATATAATGATAATTATTGATAAGATAATCAGGATTTTGTCCATAACTTTTCCCCTTTTATGATATATATAATTATAGCATTAGTGCTTTTTAAATACAAATAAAAGTTTACTTTTGGATAACTTTCAAAAAAAATCTTTTTTTATTGGAAATAAATGCTATAATTAAATCAGTTATAAAAGACTAAAAATTTATCTAAGGGGGAAATTAAATGAAAAAAATATTTTTAAATTTAAAGAGATTTGATATACCTAAGACTTTAGGAGGTATCAATGATTCGTTTAACCCACGAAGATGGGGGAAAGTTATTGCTCGTCAGCTTGAAGAATTTGCTTTTGAGAATAAAGATATCGAAATTGTGGTTTTTTTCCCAGAGGGACATCTTTTGAAGGCTAGTCATCAGAGCAAGTACTTAACAATTGGCTGTCAAGGGGTTTTTTGGAAGGATGTTGAAGCAAAGGGGAATTTTGGAGCTTTTACGACTTTCCAGACAGCTAAATCAGCAAAGTCGCTTGGAGCTACCTGGGCTGTAATTGGTCATTCTGAGGAGAGAAACAATTTAAGAGAGGTGATTTCCTTAGGTGGAGGAAATAATTTCAATGCTATCAATGAAATAGTAAATAAAGAAGTAAAATGTGCTATAAATGCGGGGATGAAAGTATTATTCTGCGTTGGAGAAACAGCAATAGAACAATCCAGTAAATATACTGTTCTCACAAATCAGATAAAACAGGGATTAGCTGGTGTTGATTTAGAACAAATAATTATTGCTTATGAACCAGTGTGGGCAATTGGACCGGGGAAAAATCCTCCTAACGCGGAATATATTACCGATATCGTTAAATTCATTAAGAAAATATGTAATGTTCCAGTTGTTTATGGTGGTGGATTAAAGGAAGAGAACGCTTCAATGCTTTCTGGTATCAAGGAATTAGATGGTGGTCTAATAGCATTGACAAGATTTGGTGATGATTTTGGTTTTTCAGTGGATGGTTTTATTAAGATAGTTAATGCTTACAAAGGAGTATCAGAATGAAAGTAAAATTTGAATATGGTGATGATTTTTTAGAGACCAATTTGCCTGATGGTAAGACTGATATTTTTATTCCTGGGGAAACCGTTAAAGATCCTCCTGTTTTAGAAGATATATATGAAGCAACAAAGAGATCAATCCAAAATCCTATCGGTTTAGATCCAATCAGTAAGCAGGTTAAAGCAGGAAGTAAAGTTGTAATCATCTTCCCCGATCGGGTTAAAGGTGGTTTTCAGGATAACTCACACCGAAAAACGAGTATCCCCATCATTGTTGAGGAATGCTTAAAAGCAGGGGTATATAAAAAGGATATTCTTTTTATCTGTAGCAATGGTCTTCACCGGAAAAATACAGCAGAAGAACTGGAAAAAATTTTAGGAGAGAAGATCTTTATGGAGTTCTATCCTACTGGTCAAATCATCAATCATGACAGTGAAGACTGGGATAATCTTGTTGATTTGGGGTATGAGGAGGAGTTTGGAGCTAAAGTTGTTATCAATAAATTTGTCTATGAAGCGGATTTAGCGGTTTTAATAGGCCATACCTTGGGAAATCCTTATGGAGGATATTCTGGAGGTTATAAACATTGTGCTACAGGTATCACTAATTGGGAATCGATTTCTTCCCATCATAATCCTAAAGTTATGCATGATCATGATTTTGTTCCTGTTTCTACTTCTTCAACAATGCGTCATAAGTTTAATGCCATTGGTAGGCATATGGAGAAATGCATGAAGAAGAAATTCTTCACTTGTGATGCTGTTTTAAATACATATCAACAACAAATTGCTGTTTTTACGGGCGACACTGATATGATTCAGCCTCTTTCCTGGGCGGTTGCTGATAAAAGGACATATGTTAAGTGGGCTGACAAAAAGTATGATATCATGATAATTGGTCTTCCAACATCTTTTCACTACGGAAAAACGATGGGAACTAATCCAATACTTATTCGTCAAGCCATATCTGCCCAAATTATCCGCCACAAGCGCGTTTTAGCTGATAACCCTATAATTATTGCCTGTTCAATCTGCGATGGAAATTTCGGAAATAATGAGTTCCCATCATATGAAGAAACTTTTGATGTTTTCCATAAAAAAGGCAATTTAATGCCAACAATGGAAGAATTCAATAGTAAAATGTATCGTCAGGAATTCATCGATAAGTATCGTTTTGAGTATGGATACCATCCATTTCACGCTTATTCGATGATGAGTTGTGGTCAAATCATCAAAGAAACCAATACTTTAGTCTATATGGTTGGAGCAAAGAGAGAGGATATCGGCCTGGCAATGGGATTCATCAATAAAGAAACGATAGAAGATGCTTTAGCTGAAGCCTATCAAATTGTTGGTAAGAATGCTCATATTCTGGCAATGCCTAAAGCTTTTAATACTGCAAGCGTTCATTTATGTATGAAAAAAGAGTAAACATATTGACAACTATCTATATATGGTGTATAATTGTACCAGTAGTAAACATTGAGGAGGGGTTTAAATGGATTATCTAGAGAAAGCTGTAATCTTTAAAGCTCTTGGCGATGAAACAAGGCAAAAAATAGTGGCTATGCTTTCTAAAGGATCGCTATGCGCCTGTAAGATATTAGAAGAGTTTAAGATAACTCAGCCCACTTTATCACATCACATGAAAGTTTTGTGTGATGCTAAATTGGTTACTTTCATAAAGGATGGAAAGTGGATGCATTATTCCTTGAATAAAGATTTGTTGAGTCAATTAGCTTTTAATATTGAAGAGATGTGCCAAAACAAAGAAACCATCACAACAGATGATTGCCAATGTAAAAACAAATAAATATGCCTTTTAAAGGCATATATTTTTGGACAATAAATAGATATATGTAAATATATAAATATGAAAAGTATGAGGAATAGAGAATGAAAGAAAAGAAGAAAAAAAATTGGATATGGGGAATAATCCTTCTAATAGTCATTGTTAATGTGATTATTGGAGTATTATATGGATTTGATGCTGTAAAAGCTCCTTGGGAATTCATCAGCAACGAAGTATTAGGGATGAAGTGGTTGAATGTTGTCATTGGAAAAGGAATAGAAGGCCTGTTTGGAACAGAGTTCTTCGAAGGACTTTGGGGCCAATCGATGCAGTTCTTCATTTATGATTTCATCAAAATTGGAATACTATTATGTCTGTTGATATTTGTTATTTCCTATATTCAGAGCTATTTTCCCCCAGAGAGAACCAAAAAAATATTGAGCAAATACCATGGAATCGGAGCAAATGCTTTTGGAGCCTTGCTAGGAACAGTAACACCATTTTGTAGTTGTTCCTCAATTCCCATTTTTATTGGTTTTACCAGAGCAGGGCTTACCAGTGGAGTAACCTTTTCTTTCTTGATTTCTAGTCCTTTAGTAGATTTAGGGTCTTTGGTACTACTCACATCAATTTTTGGCCTACCGATTGCCATCGCCTATGTTATCATCGGTTTGATACTGGCAATAATTGGAGGAACGATAATTGAAAAGACTGGTTTAGGAAAGAATGTTGAAGACTTTGTCCTTCAGGGTGAGAGTACGGTTGATATTGAAATGCCAGAATTGACCAAAAAGGACCGCCTGATATATGCTAAAGAGCAGATGTTAGCCACTTATAAAAAGGTTTTTTGGTATATTATTGTTGGTGTTGGTATTGGTGCCCTTATTCACAACGTTATTCCAGAGGATTGGATCCAAGCGATTTTAGGAGATAATAATCCTTTTGCGGTCATAATTGCTGCTGTTGTTGGAACACCGATGTATGCTGATATTTTTGGTACTATTCCAATTGCTGAGGCTTTATTTGATAAAGGAGTAGGATTGGGAACAATTTTAGCCTTTATGATGAGTGTTACGGCCTTAAGTTTACCATCATTAATCATGCTACGAAAAGCTATTAAACCAAAATTGCTTTTAGCCTTTTTTGTAATCGTCGTCATAGGAATTATTATTATTGGATATGGATTTAACTTTTTCCAATTCTTATTTGTGTAGGTGTGAGATATGTCAATTAATTGGTATCCAGAAATAAATTATAAACTTTGTTTAAATTGTCAAAAATGTTATCATAAATGTCCTCATAATGTCTATGATTTCATAGATAACAAGGTCATAGTAGCACGAGGAAATAACTGTATTCAGGGATGTCATGGCTGTGGTAATCTTTGCCCAACTGGAGCCATAACTTATGTTAATGATCAAACAGGCTGGACACCACCAGTTCTGAATAAAAAAATAGAAAAGGAGAATAAAAAAATGGTAATTAAAGCACTAGGTGGTTGTTGTAAGAAATCAACCCAAAATTATGAAAATGTTTGTTTAGCGGTAAAGGAACTAGGATTAGATGTTGAAGTAGAACATGTAAGCGATATGAATGAAATAATGAAACTGGGAGTTATGGCAACCCCAGGACTTATTATCGATAACAAAGTAGTATCAGTAGGTAGAATGTTAACAGTTTCCCAAGCAAAAGAATTGATTGAGCGCTTTGGGAAAAATAGTTGTTGTTGTGGTAACTGCTAAAGTTATTGCTTAAAATATGTTAGAATCATAGTTGAAAATAACTGTTAATCAGTTATTTTTTTATTTCTTTACAAGAAATAAATTAGTGATTGTTATCTAGCAAAGAATTATAGTATAATAATACTAGAGGTAGAAGTATGGATCGGGTAATAATTCACTGTGATATGAATAACTATTTTGCTTCAGTCGAATGTTTAGAGAATCCCTTGTTAAAAGATGTTCCTTTTATTGTATCGGGAGATCCCTCTTTAAGGCATGGAATAGTGTTGTCAAAGAATGAAATAGCAAAAAGGTATAACATCATCACTGGTGAATCCTCTTACACAGCTAAACAGAAGTGCCCAGACCTCATCATTGTTAAACCAGATTATCCAAAGTATTTGAAATATGCGAAACTCTCCCGAGAAATATATCAAAGTTATAGCAGGAATATCTATCCATATGGTTTGGATGAAGCCTGGATTGATGTCACTGAACATTGTAAAACAGTAAGAGAAGCCCGGGAAATAGCTAAAGAGATCAAGAATAGAATAAGAGAAGATCTAAAATTGGATATCTCTGTAGGGATAAGTTTTAATTTTGTTTTTGCTAAACTGGCCTCTGACTTGAAATTGAAGGATAAGATTGCTTCTATATATAGGGAAAATTTTCAGGAAACAGCATGGAAATTACCAGTTAATACTTTGATGTTTGTTGGTTCAAAGACTGATATGATATTAAAAAGTTTAAATATTATCACTATTGGTGATCTTGCCCGGGCTGATTTATATAAATTGAAAAAAATTTTTGGCAAGAAAGGTCAGATGATCCAGGAATTTGCCTGTGGCAATGACTCATCCTATAATTTCAGTACCAACGATGAAGAAGATATAAAAAGTTTAGGGAATGCTATAACTCCACCTAAGGATATAACTTCTTTTACAGATGCTAAATGCTTTCTATATATATTATCATCTATGATTTCTAGAAGACTCTTAAAGCATAGATTTAAAATCCGCTGCATTGTCTTAGTCATTCGTAAAAATGATTTTAATGTTATGATCAAACAGCGAACAATTGCTAATTATACCGATGACTTTAAAACAATATTTATGAATGCTTGTCAAATATTAAATGATAATTATGATTTTTCTTTGCCACTGAGAAGCATTGGTATCAGAGTTAACAAGATAACAACGATAGATATCGAACAATTATCGTTCTTTAATGATGACAATCAGGAATATGATCAAGAGATTAAGAAAATAATCACCAAATTGACCAAAAAATATGGTGAAATTAGATTTGAGAACAGTGCTACTAAAAAGGATAATGAAATAACTATAAATAATATTGAAAGTCAAGGAGGATAATATGTGCGGTCGATATACTACAAACACTGAAGAAGAAATTATTGAGATCAGAGAAATAGTAAAGGATATTTCGATAAAAATATCCCAGGAACAAATGGATCTCTTGGGAAGAGAAGTCTATCCAACATGTTTAGCACCAGTTATTACCAACAATAAAGAATTAAAAATACTCAAATGGGGCTTTGAAAAATGGGATGGTAAGGGAGTTATTTTTAATGCTCGTAGTGAAGGGATGGAGGAGAGTAAATATTTCTCCTATAGTTTGAAAAATAATCGCTGTTTAGTCCCCGCAAAGTTTTATTTCGAGTGGGAGAGAATCAACAATAAGCCACATGATAAGTATCAAATTGGGGTTTCTTTAAACGAAGTGATCTTTATGGCAGGAATTATCAAGAAGAATAGTCATGGTGAGGATGAATATTCAATTATCACAAAAACCGCTGATGAAAATATTAATTTTATCCATAATCGAATGCCTGTGATTATTGATGAATCGTATGTTGAAGATTGGCTAGATGGTAATATTTCTCTTAATAATCTTCAGGATAGAAGTGTTGCTGTTTCATATGAAAAAGTTGATAAGGCGTAAAATAAAAGGCTTGTAAACCAATGAAGGTTTAACAGGCCTTTGTTATTTTATATATATCTTCTTGACGTATAAAGAACTCATCGTCTGGAGAAGACCACCATAATTAACATTAAAAGAGATAATATCTCCGAGATGATAATCAGTTTTTGTCAGATCGACGATGAGATGGTCGCTGCTCTGACCAATTATTTTTATATTGCTATCCAATGGAATAAGATTCTCATAATAGACATCCTGACGACCTAAGGCTAAAATTCCCCGTTTCATCATTCCCTGATCCCTTATGACAGGTTTTTCTCCAAAGGCATTAACACCTATTTCTCCAATGGGGAGACTAGGTTTTTTCATAACTTCAATCAGTTCAGCGTTGATGGTAAAGATGTCATCTTCCATATTGGGGATATTTTCCCCATATGCCGTTTCTCGGCCTAGAGCTATTGCTTCACCAATACGAAGATTATTGATTTCCTGAGGAAGCTGATGGTCGAGTAACATTTTTAGTGAAGAAGAATTGCCACCAGAAATGATTTCCAGTTTTATTTGGAATTCTTTTTCGATGTTATTCTTGATTTCAACAAGCTTATTCATATTTTCATCTGTTGGGATGACTCCACCATAGCATGTGAGATTGGTACCAATCCCCAGTAAATTGATGTTTTTACAGCGCAGAATCTCAGAAACCCTTGAAAGATAGTTGTCATTACAGAAAATTCCCTCGCGTAAATCTCCTAAATCGAGCATTAGAATGATATCATGAATTTTCTTTTGGGCTCTTGCTTCAATATTTAGCGCTTCAATTGTGATGATTTCGGATTCCAAAGAAAGATCAGAATATCTGATGACATTTTCAATATCGGAAGGCATTGAAATCCTCAATAGAACTTTTTTCACATTCAAATCGGTATATTTGATCAGATTTTCGATTCTTGAATCAGCCAGATAATGATATCCCGCATCGATAATTGTTTTAGTACAAGGCAAATCACCAGCAAAAACTTTAACCACAGCAAAAGGAAAATTGATACCATTGTTTTGGCATGCTTCTAAAACAAATCTGGCATTTTTACTGAGTTTACGAAGATTGATTTCAATATTTGGATACATAATATTTATCACCTAATTTCTAAACTTTTTTTCAACAACTCAATGGCTGCTTCTGGGTGCTTTTTTGACAAGACACCTAAAGAAGCCATTATGTAGTCTTTATCGATCAGGATTTTCGCGTCTCTTTTTGGTTTCAAGGAGACTTCATCCTTTTTATTTAAAAGTTCTGTAATAATTTGAATATTATGAGGAAGGCGGGTCAGTGCTCCACCAGTACCGATGAGATATTTGGCATTTGTCAGATCTTTGCCCTCGATAATAGTCTTTTTTCCACTTGTACTATAGATACTTACATACTTTCCTGAATGACGAAGGATGGCTTTTTCCAATGCCATATAAGCTAATTCTTCGGTTAGTGGTATTTGTTCCTTATCAGGAAGGGGTTGATAATCATCGACTAATTCTTGTAGCTTTTCAACGCTTAGATTCAATTTCATGGCCAGCTTTTCTTTTCCGATTAATGAAATTAAATTATCTTTATTGATAAAGACACCTAAATCACCTTCAACTGTTCGTTTAAAGAATGGTTCGGGATCGCTGATGTATTTTTCATTTTCTTTACTCGCTTCAAGAACTGAGTGGACATCGGTAGTAGCCCCTCCAATATCAACAACGACCAGGTCACCAATTTCTTTTTGGAGTAAAATAGCTATATCCATGACAGCTCCAGGGGTTGGTATGATGTTTTGATCGACTATTTCTCTAATCCTTTCCATACCTTTCGCTTTAGTGATATGTTTTTCAAAAACATTTTGAATGATTATCCGGGCATCTTCAACTGCGAGAATATCAATTTTGGGATATACATTTTTGGTTATGTATAAAAATTCCTCCTGATTATGCATTCTGAAAATTTCCGAAATCTCTTCCTGGATTACTTTATTACCAGCATAAATAATGGGAATGTTTAATTTTAAGCCAGCTATCTTCGAAGAATTTTCCAAGGCAGTTCTAGTCTCTCCATAATCAACACCACCAGCAATCATGATGATATTGAGATTTAGCTTTTTGATTTTATTGAGATCATAATCACTTAAAACTCCAGCAGTGATATAGGAAAGATTTGCTCCAGCACCTAAAGCAGCTTCTTTCGCCGCTTTTACAGTCATGTCATAGACAAGTCCATGGACGCTCATTTTTAAGCCTCCAGCCGCGGAAGAAGAAGCAAAAGTCTCTTTGATTATCAACTCTGATGTTTGTAGTTTTTGTTTGAGATTATCAATAGCCTTACTTAAACCGATATTGACATCTTCAACAGTAGTCTCAGAAAAGCCTTGTCCCAGAAAGAGGGGATTGGTATCGAGATTTGTGAAAGCATTGGCAACAGTGGTAGTACTGCCAATTTCAAAAACTAAAGTATCAATTATCATGTTCAGCCATTTCCTTTTTCTTATTGACCAAGAATGTTGCAACATGGCTTCCTTTTGTTCCTCGGCCAAAGCCAGCATCCATTCCATTTTTAACAGCTAGATCTGGGACTACTTGAGTACCACCAGCAATGATGATTACCTTATCTCTAATTCCCTTTTCAATTGCTGTTTCATGAACCTTTTTCATATTGCGATAATGAATATCGTCATGAGAGATGATTGTTGAAATTAAAATAGCATCTGCATTTAATTCAATAGCGGCATCAATCAGTTTTTCAATGGCCACTGAAGTTCCTAAATATTCGCAATTGATTCCATATTTTTCAATACCACCATGTTTAATATCAATTATTTCGCGCAAACCGACAGAGTGTTCATCTTCACCGATAGTCCCCGCAACAATGGTCATCGGATGATCTTTGATGAAAGAAGTGATTTCATCATCACTCAAAGAAATGATTTCCTTTGGAATTGTCAGGGAATTCAAATCGATATCGAATTGTACTCGTCCTTTAAATTGAATTCTTGTGGCTTCACTTGGATGAAGAATCTCTTCATGGATGATGATGACATCATCCAAATTCATTCTTTTACCGATTACAAGAGCAGCAGCCTTTGCATAAGGAACGGATGTAGGAAGGGTGAGGTCAACAACAACGATTCCATCAGCCAGCCATTCCACTTCAGGCTTGATAATATTGGTATTGATGTATGTCTCTTTCTCCATGATTCTGGTATTGACATTATCGATATCATCCAGTTCATCAATATATTGAATTTTCTTTCGGTCTTCGAAAGTACAACCATTAATTAATATTGAAGGGTTATCGATGGCTGTTTGATCGTATTGACCAACATTATTATAGCCAAAATGGGCAGTAACAGGAGCAAAATAATCATCATCTCTCTCATAAACTGTATGGGCTCCAATTCCTCCATTTATCTTTCGGCTGATACCATCCCCATTTCTTTCAGGGTAGATTCCAGAATCAATAAAGAATCCTTTTTCAACTGCTTCGAAGTATCCCCCAGTTTTAAGCAATTCCTCGAGAAAGAGAACTGCCCGTTCTTTAATCTCACGGGCTTTTTTTGGTAAATAACCATCTTTTTTGATTTCAAGCATTTCCATTAACCCATCCATACCGACAAGTGCCTGTTTGGCTGTATCCAGCGCTTCAACATTATACATATGCCAAGGGACATTGCGTCCCTCATCAGGGGTGATTGTTGATTGAATATCGGTTTTGGTGAGTTTAGAAATCATGAGATTTAAAACATGGGTAACTGTTGCTTCTCTAGTTGAGGATTCCATGTATTTGGTGTTCATCTGTGAACGCATCTTATAATTGTTGAAGAATTCTCTTAAAGCAACAGCATATGGCAAATTTATTTTTAAATCTGGAGCTGGTGGTGCAATTGGGGGAACCGTTGATAGAGCGATTAAATCCCTGCTCATTCCCACTTTTTCAGAAAATAAGCAGTTAATTCCATGTTGAACCAGCAGTTCAGGCATGACTTTCCAGGCTTCTTTAGCTGTAGCATTGGCATTGTGAGCTCCGTCTATTTGTAACATTTCTCCGTAGGCCATTATTTTCTTAGATTCAGCGGCATCAACAAAGGAGCGAACCATATTTATGTTGCGGTATAAAACATTGTATTGGGGATCCTGATGGGCACCATTGACCCCTTCCTCAACAAACATGACAGCAATATCGGGCCCAGCAACCCCTGAAACATAGGAATGATAGTTAATCAGCCGACCAACTTCATCCTCTATAATATCTAAAGCTTTTCTTTGAGCACGAATTTGTTTTCTGGTGATAGGAACACCTCCACTTCCCTGAGGGGTTCCTTCAAGTAAACCATCAAAATGGGATTGTCCAGCTGTTCTGATGACCATGATATGATCAGCTCCATGCCAGGCAGCCATTCGCATTCTTCTGATATCATCCTCAAATCTACCAGAGGCTATTTCAGTAGTGATGACAAATGATGGTTGTGGATCGATATTATGAAAGTATTTAGCACTAGGTAGAGGAATAGAATTTTTAAGAGGAGTAGAGGTATCGCTATATTGATAGCCTCCAATAATGGCATTTGGTTGTTTTTCACGCCAAACCCAGCCCCTTCTCTTAGGAGTGTATTTATCTAAATCCTTTAAGATTTCCTTAATATCCAGTTTTTTGTTTGGAGTTAACATGATTCACCTCCAAAACTTTGTTTTACTTCCTTCCAACCAATATCACCTATTAGTTTTAAACCAGCATCACGGATATTGATGTTTTTTAATCTAGCCAGGCGATAGACTACATGTCCAGCCCCTTTTCTAATCAGATTATGTTCAATGGTTTTCTCAACAAGAATTTTTGCTTCCAAACTAGAAAAACCCATTCTGAGCAGAATTGATCTTTCAATAGCGGGAGAAGTATTTTTCTTAGCTATATTGATTAAAGGATTAACTGTCTGTTCCAAAAGGTTCCAGAACCTTTCCTTTAATTCCTCATCTGATAGTTTTGCTAGATGCTCTCTTCTGGTCTGATAATCATCAATGCGGGTATTAAATTTATCCATTAATTCTCCTCCCATCTAATATTTAATTCTTTTAATGTATTAATAACAAAATCTAGTGAAGAATTGGTTTCTTCAATAAGGTATTGGACATCCTTTTTAGAGATCTCTGATAAACCCTTAACGGCATTTTTTATTAATGATTGTTTGGTTTTTATCAGATCAATCTCAACAGTTTTAATCATCTCTATTTTTTCAGGTAAAATTATGGAAACTCCTGGAATTTCTTCTATAGGATTTCCAAACCGAACTTCAATACCATTATCCCTGGCAAATGATAGCTGGGCTTGATGGTGTTTTCCAGCACCAGTATATTCAGTTTCCTGAACGATGATTACTTTATCATCGCTTAATGTCTGAGCCAGATGAAAAGCGGCTGTCAAAGAAATATTACCAGCTGGACCTCGCTCAATTCCTTCCAAGGCAACTAAGGTTTCAGTAATAAAGAATACTTCCCCCTGATTTACAGTTACATATCGATCGATATAACGAAGAGGTCTAGCAGCACTTCTTGGAACATCGCTGCGATCGGGATTGGTCATGAAAGGAATTCCAAACCCAGTATGACCAGTGGTAAAAGATTTACGGTTGAAATCTTTATCACTGGCCATATGTAGACCTTTTAGGTTTACACTGGCTCCAACAATTTCTATTTTAGGATCATCATGATTAGTAACCTCTTTAATACCCCGAGCTGTTCCTGTTAGATTTCCTCCACCAGCATTAGTGATGATGACCATATCGGGTAGTTTACCGATCAACTGCAGCGAATCATTGACTATTTCAGTTCCCAATGTTTCGATTCCCAAAATCCCATAGGGACTGTACAAAGAAGCATTAAAATATCCTGTTTCTTCTAATAACAATAAAAATTTATAAAATAATTCTGGGCCAACAGTTAATTGTACAACCTCTGCTCCATAGGCTTCGCAGGCCCGAGCCTTTTCAATTATTTCTGGTTGCCCTGTTTTACTAGAATCGTAGCACTCCTGAACGACAATGCATTTTAAACCATATTTAGCAGCCTGAGAAGCAACAGCAGCTCCATAATTACCACTAGTAGCGGTGACAACACCTTTAAAACCCATTTTTTTGGCGTGGTAACAAGCAATTGAAGCTCTTCTGGCTTTAAAACTACCAGAATCATTTAAGGCTTCATCCTTAATAAAAATTCTTGCTCCATAGCCAGGCTTTGATATTTTTCGTGCTAGATTGGTCAAATTTCTTAACTCTTTTAAAGGAGTACCACCAACACCGTTATTTTTTTGAATTTTGGCGACCATTGGCAGATCATATCCTGCTTCTTTCATCATTTTTTCATAATCAAAAGAAATATTAGGCGTTTCATATTTTTCATAATCTAAGCCCACAGAAGCTTTCATGATTTGATTTTTTCTAGCCATGACGGCTTCATAAGACTTATCCATTTGCTCATTCATCGTCTTCACCATATAGTTTATCCTTGACCATTCTGTCGATTATCAACAGTTCGGGGATAAAATTACCGAAATTATGTTTATATACAGGATTTACAGCAACAAGAGTTCCTGTTTCTTTTCTTCCTGTTACGGTTTTAATCACAACATCATCACCAATATTAGCATCCATCTGTAAATAGCCCTTAACCCACATCTCTAGGGGAACTCTTTTGGTGTCTTCTGGAAGGTGATCAGCTCTTTTTCCAACATCTAAAACTATTTTGTGAATTTGTACCCAACTGTTTTTTTCTACCATGATCTTTTACCTTCAATCATTTGTCTGACATCCCCGATTATGGCATGGGGAACAGGAAGATCGATCATCGTTTTTAATCCGGAACGGGCATTGATGACGTGAGGAATCATGTTAACACACATGGCAATTGTTCCAATACCACCATTTACTTCAGGATTAATCGCCATGTTAACAGGAGGAATTCCTTTTATATTTATGTAATCACCAGTATCAACTCCTCCGAGTTGAGGCTCAATCTGTTGAGGGTGATTCATATTGATCAGTTTTTTACCATTTGCATAGCCTTGGGCAGTCATGTTGACTCCAGCAACATTTCCCGCCTTAGCAAAACCATGAGGAGCTTGGCGATCAACCTTAGTTATGATTGGGGAGGCTTGTTGTTCGAATTTATCAATTTTTATTCCTAAAGCAGAACCAATCATATGAACACTTTCATTAAAACCAACATGACCAGCTAATTCTTTATTTGCCATTTTAAAGTTGAATTCATCTACTTCAAGGCCAACTCCTTGCTCTTCCATAACAGTTGGTCCAAAAGGTGACAAACTATTGATTCTAGAGACATTGATCTCATCAACTTCTTCCATAACTCCAGAGAGAGCTACCACCAATAAATCCATCATCATTCCGGGGTTAATTCCTGTCCCCAAAACTGTTACATGATTTCTTCTAGCGATTCTATCGATCTCTTCAGCCAATTTAGGGCTATTTGCCTGAGAAAAAGCCATTTCTTCAGCTGTGCAGATCACATTTACTCTGTGCTCTAGAAGCCACTTGATTTTTGGAAAGGCTTTTTCAGTAAAAGAATCGGTGGCTAGGAGAACAATATCACAAGATGACATTGTGATGACATCCTCAATATTGGATTTGATTAAAACATCATCATTGGTCTTATTTTCCCAATTTAAAATTTTATAAATACTTTTTTCAACATAACTAGGTCGCTGGTCACATACCCCAACGATTTCAAATCCTTCCTTCTTTAATATCATCTTGGCTATTCCTGAGCCCATTGCTCCAAAACCCCAGATGACAACTTTAACTTTATCTTTCCTCATTGTCTCCTCCTTCAATTATTCTTGTTCCTGCTTTACCTAAAAGGCCCAGATAAGCATTTTCAATGGAAGTAATTATAGCAATTCTTCCCTTTTTACTGCTGACAAAACTTTTAGCAGCTTCAATTTTAGGAAGCATACTTCCCTTAGCAAACTGGCCTTCCAAGATAAGTTGATCAATGTCGTTTAAATATATTCTTTCTAAGTCTCTTTGATTTTTCTTATTATAGTTTAGAGAAACCCTATCAACAGCAGTCAGTATCAAGAAGAAGTCCGCTTCAACAACCTCAGCAAGTTTACTGGAAGCGAAATCCTTGTCGATTACAGCATCAACACCTCTGATGACATTATCACATAGGACAACAGGAATTCCTCCACCTCCTACACTGATGACGAGATGCTTTTTTTCAAGCAGATCGATTACTATTTTAGCCTCAACAATATCAATCGGTTTGGGGCTGGGAACTACTTGGCGATATCCGCGACCAGCATCCTCTTTAGTAATAAAGGGTTTCTTTTTGGCTTCTTCTAAAGTGTAAAAAGCACCAATTGGTTTTGTTGGATCCAAAAAAGCTGGATCGTTTTCATCAACCACCACCTGGGTGATAACAGTTACCACTTCCTTTTGGACATTGTGTTTTAAGAATTCGTTCTTCAGAGCATTTTGAAGATGATAACCGATGTATCCCTGACTCATCGCTGAACACTCAGAAAAAGGCATATCGCTGATATGGTCATTTATTTTTGATGCCTCTTCAAAAGCTAGTTTTATCTGTCCTACTTGGGGACCATTTCCATGGGTGATAATAATCTCATAACCAGCTTCAATAATCGGAATGATACTTGAAGCAGTCTTTAAACAGAGTTCCTTTTGAGTTTTGGGAGTATTGCCTAAGGCATTACCTCCTAATGCGATGACAACTCTTTTCATTTTTCCACCATACTGGCATATATCACGGCTTTTATAGTGTGCAGACGATTTTCTGCTTCATCAAATACAACAGAAGAAGGTCCTTCAAAGATATCATCAGTAACTTCAAGACCATTAAGGCCAAATTTTTCATAGATATCTCTTCCAATTTTAGTGTTGATATCATGAAATGAAGGCAGGCAATGAAGAAAAATAGCATCCTTTTTGGCTTTAGCCATTAGTGATTCATTGACTTGATATGGTAAAAGCATTTCGATTCTTTCTTCCCAAACAGCATCAGCTTCTCCCATTGATACCCAGACATCAGTCACAACAATATCAGCTTCATCAATTCCTTTATCAATATTTTCAGTTAAAATAATCTGTGAAGCATTATTATCAGCTATTATCTGGCATTCTTTTACCAACTCTTCCTTTGGCCATAAGCTTTTGGGAGC
>JAQUYR010000070.1 GCA_028691715.1 Bacilli bacterium
CATAATAATCAAACTCACCACCAGTCCCCTCAACCTTCTTATTCCCTTCTCCATAACCTTTAATAACCCTCTTAACCCTTTCGGCAGTAATATCCTGAGCATAATCCTCCATTTCCACCAAAATAAACTTCCTATTCCCCCCATCCAATTTATTCAAATTCAAAACCGCATGCCCAGTAGTACCACTTCCAGCAAAAGAATCTAAAATAATTGAATCTTTATTTGAGCCTATTATCAAAAGATCCATTATTAATTCTAATGGTTTAGGATTATCAAATTTCTTTTCTCCAAATATATTCTTAATTTGAGAGGTTCCATTACCACTACTATATTCAGGTTTATAAAAGATTGTTTTAGGTTTTTTAGAAGGTAATTCACCTAATTCTGGTCTTTGCTTTTTATAAATACTGATATTGTCATTTCTATTAACGATTAGATTATATGACTCATTTTTGAATTTATTTTTACTCCAACGCCAAGACATTTCTTTTTCATTTGTAATAGGATAAATTGATGTTATCTCTCCAACAAAACATTTAGGAGGATTATTGTCTTCCGTAACATAAACATTGTCTTCCGAATCAATAAAAATAGGAAAAAAAAGGTTAGGTCTTTTCTCTCTTGGTGCATTTATTCCTGTAGATTTTAAATTAGCACCTTGTTTAAAATATCCGATATCATCAACAATCCACTCTTCTAAATTATCGTCATCTACTAGAAATTGATTTAATACTGTAATATTTTTTTGTTTTACATAAACTAAAGTATATTCATGAGTGCCAGCAAAACCATATTGATCTTGGTTCCCTTTTAGATTCATAATAGTAGGTAAGCAAGCTATAAAATTACTTCTACCATATATTTCATCCATAACTATCTTTAAAGTGTTTATTTCCATATCGTCTATTGATATAAAAATTGCTCCGTCTTCTGATAGGAGTTTATGGAGGAGTTTTAGGCGAGGATACATCATGCAAAGCCATTTATCGTGGCGTGTTAGGTCTTCTCCTTCTGTTCCTACAACCTCATTAAGCCATTTCTTAATCTTTGGATGGTTTACATTATCATTATAAACCCATTTCTCATTTCCTGTATTATAGGGAGGATCTATATAAATACATTTTATCTTTCCTTCATATTCAGGAAGAAGAGCTTTAAGAGCTTCAAGATTATCACCATGAATAATTTTATTCCCACTCTTAGTTTCTTTTTCACTTTCTCCACCCTCCACACTAAAACCATATTTATGTTCTAAAACTCTATAAGGCACATCTTGATGATGAGTAATAACTTTCTCTTTTCCAATCCAAGTAAGTTCAGGCATATTTTTTTTATTCTTCTTTTTTCAATGTTCAAAGCTACAAAAAATAATTTACAATGAAGGAAATTGGAAAAAAATTAAAAAATAGCATCTCTTTATCAGTATTCTTTGTAATTTAGCCAAATGGAAGTATTTGAAATGAAATTAAAGAAAAAATCATTCTTTGATGAAGATGATGAAAACTTAGATCCTGAAAGGAGAAAGATGAAAGAAGAACAAGAGGCAAAAGAAAATGAACTTTATATAGAACTTTTTTATCCTTTAACAAGAAAGCACAATAAAGAAATTTGGGAGATTTGGGAAAATACTATTAATGAAGATGCATTTATTAGGAAGAAGGAAATAAAAGATTATTGTGAAGAGAATAACTGTGATTTTCTAACTGCCTTATGTTGTATATTATTTAAAATTCATTATTTGTATAGATGCACTTATATATTAGATGATGGAACAATTGTCTCAAAATATCTTTCTCTTTGTTATCCTGAATTTGAAAATCTAGAAAGTTTTTTAGAGGAAAGATATATAAAGTATTTAAATAATGGAAATCCTATAACTGAAGAGCAAAGAGAAACTTATAATTTAATGATAGAATATATTAAAATGGAAAGAATCAAATTGGAGTTTGATCAATCATTAGAATTATTGAGATTGGTAGATCCTATGAGAATAATTACTTTTCAATATATACACTTTGAGGAAAGTGAATTAAAAGAATTAATTAAAGATATTGGCAAAGAAAGACAAAAAAACGCAGATCAGTATATAAGAGAAAATATCAAAATTAGGGTAAAGAGAAAAATAATTGATTCCGATATCCTATTCAATGCTCATACATTAGATATGTATTATCCAGTTTCAAAAATAGAGACAGAAAAAAGCAATATCGAAATAAGTACTAATGAAGAAGTAAATCAATTAGATAATAAAAAAAGTAATAAACTTAAAAAAGAATCTCCAAAAGTAGAAATTGATATTGAAGCTTTAAAACTATATTTCAAACCCAGCTTTACAGCCATTTCTGACAATTCAAATTTTGATACTTTTATTAATGATCTAAGAGGGGCACTGCCAACTTATAAGAGTAAAGATATTGCTACTATTTCATTGTTGATATATGAAAGTGATAAATTACACAATAGTAAGAAACCAAGTACTTTTAGTAAATGGTTTGCGGCTTTCTGTATCATGATAAATTATAACAATACTACTTGTTATAAACCTTGCAAATTAAGAGAGAATATGAAAAAGCATAGTGAAACATTTTACTATTTATAATAGAAATAATCCCCTCATTTTACCCCTTAGAAAATCCCCTTTTTTTATCAAATCCCTTTTCATATAAGGATTTTTGACAAATCCCCTTTTCCCCTTTTTAATCATTTATCAAGCTTATAGTAATATTGCACCGTTGAGTTCAACATAAATAACTCGGCAAGTGCACTTGCTTTTTTTATTAATTCTAATTTTTACAGAAATGAAAAAAGCAGAAAAGTCAGCCAAGACTTTAAATGGCAAAACCAGTAAAAACGCTAATCCACAAGTTAGCAAGAAAACAAACAAACAAAGGGAAATGGATGAGCAGAAAATCCAAGAGGAGAAAATCCAAGAGGAGAAAAATGAGCAAAGGAAAAGAGTTAACGCTCTTTACCCTCCTATGCAAAAGGCATTTGAAGAAATGCAAAAGGAAATTCAAGATTCTGAAAAGGAATTGAAGGAGTTGGATTTTTCATATGCTACTGGAGAGGACTTAATCAATAATAGTATTACAGAAGTACCAATGTTGATTCCTCCTCTTTTCCAACAAGTGGGATTAGCTTCCATATTCGGCTCAAGCGATGTGGGAAAGAGTTCATTGGCTCGTCAGCAATGTATCATGGTAGTCGCAAGTGATAAGTTTTTAGATTTTGATGTAAATGCAAAATATCATAGAGCTATATATGTTAGCCTTGAAGATGATCTATTTGCAATATCTCCTTTGTTTAAAAAACAAGCTAAGGCTTTAGGGGTGGAAGCAAGTCAATTAAAAGGTCTTGAATTTATCTTCTTTAGCGATAATATTATTTCTGAACTTGATCAGCGATTGTCTGCAAATCCTGCTGACCTCGTTGTCATTGACCCTTATAGTCAAGTCTGTTCTAAAGATATGTATAAGGCGAATGAAGTTAGGGATGTTCTTGCAGAGTATCAAAATCTTGCAATTAAGCATAGATGTTTAATTATCTTTATTCATCATACCAGAAAGACTGGCGAAAGCCTTAATCCTTCTAAGAATAATGCACTAGGTAGCCAAGCTTTTGAAGCATATTTAAGACTTTTGCTTGAAGTTAAATCAAATATCAATAACCCTGATAAGAAACATGTCTGTGTGGTAAAAGGAAATTATGTACCTTCAAAATTTAAGAGAGATAGTTTTGATTTTGAATTTACGAAAGATTTAATTTATAAAAGTTTAGGTACTCGAACTCCATTCAATATGCTTGATGTTCCTGAATCTAAAATAAGCGATTTAAAGCAGGAGTATGAGAAAATCATTGAGATGAGGAATAACGGAATGAGTTTAAGGAATATTGGTGAAGAATTAGGATTATCACATTCAGCAATACGAAACAAGATTAACAACTATGAGAATAAATTCAAACAAGAGGACGGAGAAACAGAAGTTGATGATGTAAATGAATAATTTTAATAGCAAAGTTATTGAGGAAATCCCCTAAAATTTTCAATTTAGGGGTTTCCCATTAACTATTAAATTGTGTAAACTTGTTTTATATATATGGAAAGTTTACAGGTTTACAGTTTACAAAATATATTTATTAATTGATTGATAACACAAAAAGATATATACATGGAATTATATAATTTAACAGATAAAAAGAAATATGAGGTAAATATTCCCTCTGGCACTGGAGAATTTTATTCAACTTGTCCTGCTTGCTCTCATAATAGAAAGCCAATCAATCAAAAGAAACGTTGCTTTAGTTGGAACAGAACAAAGTCAATTGGTCATTGTTATCATTGTGGGAATAGTTTTGTGGAGTTTAAAGAAAGAGAACAACTCAACACCTCAACACCTAAACCCCTCAACCCCTCAACACCTAAACCAATAAACTATATCAACCCAAAATACCTAAAACTTTCTCTTGGGTTAGCCTCTAACTTTGGTACTTTCCTAAAATCTATCTTTGATGAAGAAGAATTAAAGCAGATATTAGAAGATTATCAATTAGGAATGACAAAGGATAATAGTGTAATTTATTGGTATATAGATAAAGAGAATAGAATTAGAAGTGGTAAGATAATGCAATATAATCCAAAAACAGGTAAGAGAGTTAAAAGTGGAGTTTCTTGGGTGCATTCTCAGTTGAAAAAGCAAGGAATGATTAGTGAAGATTGGAAATTTACTCGTTGTTTGTTTGGCGAACACCTATTAACAAAATATCCTAATAGGAATGTATTTTTGGTTGAAGGAGAAAAGACCGCAATTATTTGTTCAATCTATTTTCCTGACTCCATTTGGTTAGCAACAGGAGGCTCTGAAATGCTTTCAGAAAATGTTTGCCATTCTCTCAGAGGTAGAAAGGTATTAGTTATTGCCGATAGCGATAAAATGATTGAATGGGAAGAAAAAATAAAAGATATAAACCACAATTTAAACTTAAATCTAAAACCCTATGAAAAATTTAATATTCTACTAAGTAAAGAACAAAAAGAAAAGGGCTGGGATTTGGCAGACTACTTTTTAAATGGTTAATGTTGTACCCCTAAATCCCCTAAAGGGGACTTGGCTGACCAATTCTCTTGGCTGACCAATTCTCAGTTCCCCTTTAGGGGTCAGGGGTAAATTTAAGTGAAAAAACATCAATCATAATGAAAAATATAAAGGACGTAAACAAAAATATAAAGGAGATATTTGGAAATATAAGGGAGATAAATAAAAATATAAAGGAGATATTTTCAATTATAATTCACTTTTTTCCAAATGGGTATATTTAACATTATTTAACTAAAAAATACTGCAAAAAAAATACACTTAAAATGCTATATATCAAAAAGATTTTGTATCTTTGTAAGGTGAGATTAAGGAAATATTATTCCTTTTTAATCCACAATTTTGAAAACTAAAAACCTCGTCGATGATATTAAGGTTAATCGCAGAATGTTTATGATGAATTGGACTTCCATTAAGAAGAAAATTTCTGTAGGTACTGATCCAGGAGAAAAGTACATTGCGGTAATATCAAGAAATGGTATTATGTCAGAAGAGCAATTGATTGAGAGAATTGCTGGTGCATCCTCATTGGCTGAGAATGATATTCTTTCAGCCCTTAGAGCTTTGCAAATGGTTATTACAGAAGAAACAATGAATGGCACAACCGTTCAATTGAATCAGCTTGGAAATTTCACGCCATACCTTAAGGCTAAGGCTATGGATACTGCTGAAGAAGTGGATGCTTCCACAATCAAAGGGATTAAAGTGAATTTCAAACCAAATGTTCGCTTTAAGAACAAGTTAAAAGCAGCTTATTACGAATATCGTAACCCAATGCCTAAAGGTTTGGTGTTGCCTGCTGAAGAAGTTGTTAATCCGTAAGTGAAAAACTTTCCTCCCCTTTAGGGGAATGAGGGGTAATTGAAAAGTTGGGCAATCCTTAATTGGGTTGCCTTTCTTTTTTTAATTACCCCTGCCCCCTAAAGGGGAACTGAGGATGCGTTTGTTGTTTTATATGTTTTACAACAAAGTCCCCTTTAGGGGATTTAGGGGTGAATTTAGGTAAAAGGTAAAAAATAATAGTGAAAAGTTTCCTCCCCTTTAGGGGATTTAGGGGTGAATGATTAGTGGTCAATTAGGGGATTGAGGGTTGTCTTATCTTTTTTAGCAATAAATGTAAAAGAAAAAATGTAAATTTTTAAACTAAAAAGGTATTGATTTTTTTATTTTCTTTATCGAATATTTTTTTCTTTCAAATTAATATTATACTTTTGTCATCTGAAAACTAATTGAATAATGCTCTTTCAATGCTATTTTTTATTCCTCCTTTACCTGCTTTATCTCTTTTATTTATTAGT
>JAQUYR010000071.1 GCA_028691715.1 Bacilli bacterium
TTTTTATCGGGATTAGATAAAGAGACTAGCCTTAACAAGTTATTTTCCTTAATCAAAGGTAGTGATTCCTTGATAAAGTTTTCCATATTCTCAAGATTTGAGTTTCTCTGATATTCTTCATCTAGTTCTTCTTTTGCCTTTAATAAAATTCCATCTAAATCAGATGAGGTAATCGGTTTTGTTAGAAAGCCAGAGACACCAAGGTCAATAGCTTGCTTAGCATAATCAAATTCATCAAAACCTGTTACAATAATTGTCTTAATCAATGGTAAACTCTCTTTAGTTTTTTTGATCAATTCTATACCAGTCATAAAAGGCATTCTAATATCAGTAATGACCAAATCAGGATTCAATTGAATGATTCCTTCATAAGCATCAAGGCCATTGTCGTAGCTCGCAATTATCTCAAAACCACAATCCAACTTCTGAATAGCTGCTGATATCCTATTTCTTACATCTTGTTCATCGTCCACCAATATCAATTTATACATTAAAAACACCTCACTGATATTTATTCATATACTAATTATAGTAGAAATTGTTAAAAAAGTCAATTCAAATAAAAAGAGTACCTTCTAGCACCCTTAATTATCGGTATTTAAATTTTGTAAATATTTCTTTGCTTTTTTAACATAGTTTAATTGCTCATTGAATTCAGTGACATACATAAATAGCTTTTTAGCTTCATCATATCTCCCCATTTTTACCTCGATCACTCCAATAAAATAGGAACATGACATTTCCATTAATGGAGTTGGATTATTATACATTATCTGTTTCAATGTTTTTTTGGCGGCCTCAAGATAAATTCCCTTGCGAATATTATATTTTGAAATCAACAATTGATAGTTTAGTATATATTGCGATTTCAGTGATTTTGGAGCACTATCGATTAATTTTGATAATTGCTTTAATAATACATCACACTTATCAAGATCATCATAGTTCAATAGGTAAGTGATCCATGATTTATAATAGAAAAATCGCATAAAATCTGAGAACTTTTCTTCTTTTTCAACTAATCGGTCAAGAACTTCTCTAGCTTTATCAAAATCACCGATATCCATGTAAACATTGGTATAAAGAATATCATCAAAAATTCTTGAATTCTTGCTTTTTATCATCTTCCTATTAATCTGTCTTAACATCACAACATATTTCTTCCCATCACCATCTCGGGAATAGATTATTGCCTGATCCATGATTTCTTTTTGTTCTTTTTTCTTTAAAATGAAATTAGGGATGAGCAGTAAAACTATGAGCAAGGTATAAATCCAGTAATATGTATCATCGATAAAGGTCATAACTATCAAAAATATCGCCACTGTCATACTAATAAGCCAATATATAAATCTTCCTTTTTTCATATTCATCACCTAAAAAATCTTATCATATAATTTTATTTTTAATTTTTGAGCTAACAGTATGGCATTTTCAACCGCTAAATCGTGCAAATGTTTTATATAATGCGCATCATCGCCGACGATTACTTTGACATTTTTATAAGTACTCACCATTTCCCAAAATTCTAGACGTGGATACATCCAAGTTAATTCCAATTTTTCATTAAATGTTGCTGCTCTTCTGGTTCCGTTACCATTTATTTCTAAGTAAACATCGCATTCAATAGCACATTCAATGATATCTTTAGCTATTTTTTCGGTTAAGTCATTCCATTTTAAATAGCTTAACATATACAAATCTGGATGAGCTAGAATTTTAAAATGCCCAGTTCTCATTCCCTTTATAACGGCATCGCGATAGGCTATTATCGCTTCATCATTCATAGGTTTATATAAATCCTGATCTTTTCCATTTACCTTAACAATATGTTGCCCAAGAATCAAGTAATCAAGTTCTTTTACATAACGCTTATATAAGTCATCATAGCCATCCAAGTATTCCAGTTCAAGACCTTTGAATATTTTAATCGAATCACCATATTTTTCAATCGCTTCGTCGATATTTCTGAGATAAATATTTTCATATGAATCGATATTCATTCTTCCAGTCCATTTTTCATTAAGAAATCCATGATCGGAAATTCCGATATGTTCAAGTTTTAATTCAATTGCTCTTTTAACATAATCCAGTGGAAGTCCCTCAGCATGACCACATAAATAAGTATGGGTATGATAATTGGCCTTAGTCATTGCCATATCCCTTTGGCTTTCTGATCCATTTGGCTGATCTTCCCTTACCAAGAGGTCTGATAAAACCATTATCCCTTAAATTGATCAAAGCTCTGTTTATTGTAGACTCGCTGACATAAGGATGAATCACTCTTATTTCATCCTTGGTAAATATTTCTGACATGTTTAAAATAGTATGTTCAATATTATCAATTTTACTGAGATTTTTATCAAATTTATAATTCTTAACGATTTCTTCTGTCTTTTGATAGCCCTTAATAATCAATTTCGTCATGTAGCGAATAAAACCTAACGATTGCGAATACCCTTCTTGCCAATTAAAACTGGCATTTTTTAATTCAGTTTGAAAATTATCATAGTCTTCAAATATCATTTCAAAGAAACTGACATATTTGAAGGCAGCGATATCCGCCTTTATTATTAAAAGGTATAATAAAATGAAACTTGAAATTTCATTTTGAGATGTGAAAGGTTTAATGTTATAGAAGTCAATGAAATAATGAAGATATAAGGTTATTTTTTCAAAGCTTTGATTTTGTAATTGCTTAGTAATCTCTTCAGTGATTTCATCGATTAGAAGACGTTTACTCTTCATATTCTGACTTTGTAAAATAGATTTTCTATCCGAAGCAGTATAATCGAATTTTATAGCGCTGTTATAATGAGTAAAAACGAGATTCGTGATATTTAGGATATCATTGCTTTGAAGTCCGAATTGATTTGGTCTTTTTTGAAGGGTCATCAGGATATCTTTAATATTGCTCAGAGTGGTTTCTTCTTTATTTCTTGGATTAGATCCCTTAGTAATTATCAATCTTGTACGCATATCACTGATATCTAGTTTAATTATTGATGATAAGAAATAAGCATCTCTTTCAACTGTTTGTTCAATTACTCTTTCTTTATCATTACCAACAATTTCTTCAAAAACACCATTCTTGCCAATATTCTTATATATATTGGCAAGAATGACAGTAACATCGTTGGGAATTAAAAATCTATTTATATTTTGAATACAACTCATAATAAAGCACCTCTACTCATTCTCAAAATCTTTATTGTTTCTGACAAGGATTAATTCCTTAGCTTTGCCAATATCAATTGATTTTGAATTGCTCTTTCCATTGAAATCAACCTGAGTTATTCCCGTTAAACCTTCTATGTAACAATACTCATCTGGATTCTCTAGATTACCCTTATGGATAATTTCACTATCGACAACATATATGGGGTTATTCTTTGACATACTGATATATTGTTTACCAACATGATTCTTCTTTCCCTTTTGAATATCACTCGGTTTAAATTTCCGGATGATTCCCTTTTGTGTCAAGACAGCGATAATATCTTTATGGTCAATATAGTGACCAGCAACGACTTCATCATCTGGTCGGCTCTTCATCTCTAAAGCCTTTACTCCAAAAGACGCTGGTGCAAAAAGACTTATCTCTTTTGCATCATATCTAGTTATAAAGCCCTTTTTGGTGACCATTATCACTTCAGTATTTTCTCCATTACAGATATCAACGCTGACTAGTTCATCATTTTCTCTGATTTTGGTAGCTTTTAATGCTCGAGAATATCTCTCGGCGTTTAAATCACGAATATGAGTTCTCTTGGTCAAACCATTTTTTGTTGTGAACAGAAGATATTTTTCAGCATTGAAGTCAGCAATTGGTACAGTGAAAATAATTTTTTCATCAGCAGCAATTGTGGCCAGTACACTGATATTTCTTCCTAAATCTTTATGCTTAGCTTCAGGAATTTTTTGAATTGGTAAATAAACATAATTTCCTAAATTGGTAAACAGTAATAGAGTATCCAAAGTAGTGGCTTCATATTTAGCGATAATGATATCATTATCTTTTAATTTCGTCTCCTCTTCAGCAGCAAAATTTTTAGGTGTCATTCGTTTAATATAACCATCTTTAGTGATAATAATCACTGTATCCTCTTTAGCAATTAATTCCTTAACCTCAACCTTTACTTCGTCAATTTTATGCTCAATCATGGTTCTTCTTGGAGTTGATAATACTCCTAATGTCTCTAATAGTTCAGTTTTTATCAATTCAAGTAGTGAAGCCTCATTAGATAGGATTTCATTTAGCCGATTAATGTTCTTTCTCAAGGAATCTCTTTCTTCTTGGAGAGCCACGATATCAGTATTTGTCAGTTTATATAGCTGTAACATTACAATAGCTTCAGCCTGTTCTTCAGTAAAATCATATGTTGAGATAATATTCTCTTTAGCATCCTTTTTGTTTGTTGAATTACGAATTGTTTTAATAACTGCATCCAGGATTGAAGTCATTGATATCAATCCTTCAACTATATGAAGTCTTTTCTTGGCCATATTCAATTCAAAATTGCTTTTGTTAGTCAATATCTCTTTTTGATGGGTAATATAAGCATCTAATATCTCGATTAATCCCATTTGAACAGGTCGTTTATTAGCAATTGCTACAACGTTAAATGAATAATTAACCTGTAAATCGGTTGACTTGAAGAAGAAATTTCTTATGTATTCTGGATTGGCATCCTTCTTAATATCAACAACAATTTTTAAACCATCACGACCACTCTCATCACGAATATCGATAATGCCATCAACATTTTTAGCTTCAATTACATCACTCATCTTCTTTACTAGGAAAGATTTATTAACTTCATAAGGAATTTCCGTGATTATTAACTTAAACTTATTCTTTTCCTCAAGAATTTCTGTCTTAGACTTGATGATGATTTTTCCTTTTCCTGTTTTGTAGGCGTTTTTGATTCCTTCTATTCCTTGAACAATTCCTCCTGTTGGGAAATCCGGTCCTTTGACAATAGTCATCACTTCTTTTAAAGTGCATTCAGGATTGCTTATTCGAAAGATCACAGCATTGATTATTTCATCTATATTGTGAGGAGGAATGTCAGTAGCATATCCAGCAGAAATACCAGTTGCTCCATTTACAAGTATGTTGGGAAATTTTGAAGGAAGAACAGTGGGTTCATATTCCTCATCGTCAAAATTAGGAACAAAACCTACAGTTTTCTTGTTTATGTCTCGCAATAAATATTCAGCAAACACCGATAATCTAGCCTCTGTATAACGCATAGCCGCTGGAGAATCACCATCGATACTACCATTATTTCCGTGCATATCTATTAATGGTAATAGCATCTTAAAATCTTGTGATAGCCTGGCCATCGCTTCATAGACAGCTGTATCACCATGAGGATGATACTTACCGATGACATCACCAACAATTCTTGCTGACTTTTTATATGGCTTGTTTGAGAAAAGACCTAAACGATACATCGCAAAAAGAATTCTTCGTTGAACAGGTTTCAAACCATCTCTGACATCAGGTATGGCTCTATCCTGAATGATATATTTTGAATAGCGAGCAAAACGTTCACCGACTATATTCTCTAAATTCTCGGTTAACACTTTATTGTTTACATAATTTTCAATTGTCTTGGCGATTTTTGTCTTATTGCTCATTACTATTAACCTCTACATCTTCTAGGGTGAAATTATCCTCATATTCAAAGGATACATTATTTTCTATCCATTGACGACGTGGTTCAACATCGTCTCCCATTAAGACACTGATACGATTATCCGCATCACCAAAGTCCTCAATGTTTACTTTTATCAATGTTCTAGTAGCAGGATTCATTGTTGTATCCCACAACTGCTCTTTGTTCATTTCACCTAGTCCCTTAAAGCGCTGAATGTTGATATTTTTATAATTTCCAGCTTTTTCTTTAAGCTCCTCATCAGTCCAGGCATACTCTACAACATTTTTACCAGATATCTTATATAGAGGTGGTAAAGCGATATAGACATATCCCTTTTCGATTAGATCCTTCATATATCTAAAAAAGAAAGTCAGCAACAATACCTGAATATGAGCTCCATCGGTATCAGCATCGGTCATAATGATAACTTTCTTATAATTCGTTTTATTAGCATTAAAGTCTCTTCCAAAACCAGCACCAATTGCATGAATGATTGACATTATTTCCTCATTTTTTAATAATTCATCGGTTCTTGTTTTTTCAGCATTTATCACTTTACCTCTAAGTGGTAATATTGCTTGATATCTACTATCACGACCTTGCTTAGCACTACCTCCAGCTGAATCTCCCTCTACAATGAATAACTCATTGGTATCAGGATTTTTTTCATTGACTGGTGACAATTTTCCTATCAT
>JAQUYR010000072.1:0-4709 GCA_028691715.1 Bacilli bacterium
GTTGAAAACAATATTCCTCTTGTTGAGAAAATGATTACAATCTCTGGCAGAGGTTTGAATGACCCAAAGAATGTTTATGTTAAAATTGGAACAAAATTAAATGATATTATTGAATATATCGGTGGATATACTCCTGATTTAAAGGAAGCTTACTTTATAGCTGGTGGACCAATGACGGGAAAAAGTATAGCTTTTGATTCCATGGTAGTCAATCGCTCACTGACCAGTGTTATTGTCATGCCGAAATTGATAGATGATACTGTTTATAATTGTTTAGGCTGTGGAAAATGCGTTGAAAGCTGTCCTGCCTTTTTATCACCAGTTCAAATAAAGAGTGCTCTTGATTCTAATGATAGAGAGTTACTAAAAGAGTTGAGAGCAGATAAGTGTGTTCAATGCGGATTATGTTCATATATTTGTCCTTCAAGGATAGAATTAACGGAAAGCGTCACTAAAGCTAAGGCTATAGTGATGAAAAGGTAATTTCAAATGGCTGAACAAAAAAGATTTTTATTAGGAAAAGAACCATTTATACGTAAAGCAGATAGTAAAAAATATGGTACTGACATAGTAATGCGCGATTTTTTCATTGCTTTATTACCATTAATAATTTTCGCATGGGTGAAAAACGGTTTACTTCCATATCTAAATGTTGATAATGTTTCATTTTGGACAATGATAAAGCCGTTAGTATTCATCTTTATGGGAGGATTTACTAGTTGGCTTTTAGAGTTTGTTGCCTACAAATTTTTCTTAAAGGAAAAAGACCCTCTTAAAAAAGTTAAAAATTCCTTTGCACCGATCACAGGGCTTATTTTAGCGATGATGTTATCGGTTAACACCCCGATTTGGGTGTTAATAATAGGATGCTTTTTTGCTACAGTAATTGGCAAATTGCTTTTTGGAGGATTTGGCTACAATATCTTTAATCCTGCTTTAGTGGGATATCTGTTTATTAGTGTTGCTTATTATGGAGTTATTTCTAAAAATGGTGGTTATGCCAATCCAGCTGAAATTGAAATACTTGCAGGTGCTACTCCAATGACTAATTTCGCCAGCAATCCTGTTGCCAGCATTGATGTTCTTGTTGGTTCATATGGATCATTATGGGATTTCTTTTTAGGAACAATTCCTGGATCTCTTGCTGAGACTAGTGCTTTGCTTTGTGTGGTATCTTTCATATATCTAGTAATCAGAAAGGTAATCAATTGGCGAGTACCAGTGATATATGTTGGAACAGTTTTTGTTTTAATGTATATAATTGGCGCTTTTAATGGCTATGCTCTTGATTTAAGATATGCTTTATTTGGAATTTTAAGTGGTGGGTTGATGTTTGGAGCTGTCTTTATGGCTACTGAACCAGTTACAACACCTAAAAATCCTAATGGTAAGGTGATATTTGCTTTATTTTTAGGAGTGTTAACCGTTTTATTCCGTTATAATGGTAATATGCCTGAGGGGGTTGCAACTTCAATAATCACCATGAATTTGTTTACTGTTATTATCGATAGAATCAGTGCTAAAACACGTGTAGAGAGTAAACCAAGAAAGATAGCCTTAACATATGGTATTATTACTCTGATGTTAATAGCTATCAGTAGCTATAGTGTTATAGGTTATGCTAAAACTGTATCATTCACTCCTGAAGATGTTGAGATTAGTGATGTTGAACAAAATTTAGTAACAAGAAATTTTGAGTATACAGCTTATGTTGGCAATAAAAAAGTCATTATAACTACTGATTTGAACAATGATATCATATCTATTGATAACTATAAGTATAGTAGTACTGAATTTATCGATGCTTATAAGACAAAAATTGGCGAATATCAAAGCGCTAACTATGATAAATATCCGTATGTTTTAGATGTACAGTTAGATGGAGAAAACACCATTTTAACAATCATCGCTCATCGACCACTAGTATATGCTCAGGAAGTAGTATTCTATGTAACCATTGATAACAACAATGAAATTATATCTTTAACTTCAAATAGTAAAGATGTGGAATCATATACCAATCCAAATTACAAAAACTGGTCAGGAATAGATCCTGAAGATGTTCTTCCTGATCAAATAATAGAAAAACAAACCGATATTGATAGCATAGAAGTAGTGGCTACGGCAACACAGACATCACAGCTTTATATTGGCGTGGCAAGACTAACACTCAAGTATATTGAGGAGGTAAAATAATGAAACATGCACCAAAATCAATCAGATATAGTCTGTTTTTATTAGTGCTTGGAATAATTGCTGGAATTCTTCTTGCTACAGTTAATTCAATAACAGCACCAATTATTGAAGAGAGAAAAGAAAACGAAATAAAAGAAGCTTTACAGGAATATTTTACTTTTGATCGTTTTAGCGAAGTTACATCTTCATATAGCGATCTTGATAAAGCTATTGAAAAAATATATATTGCTTATAGCAGTAATGCTATTTCTGCTGTTATATATCAGGTTTCAACAAATGGATATGGTGGCGAAGTCATTACTTTAATCGGAATTGACATGATTAATGATAAAATTATTGATGTCAAAGCGATATCTGCTACAAATGAAACCAGTGGTATAGGCTCAAAAGTCATTGGTCATGATTTTGGAGTATCCTCAGAACTGGTTAGTGATTATAGTTTTGAGATTATTGCTGGAGCTTCGGTGTCTTCTGGAGCTGTAAAAACTGGAGTAGAGATAGCAGCAACTCATTATATAGCAAATAAAACTTCATTAGGAAATGGATCTTTAGGTGAATAGAATGACAAAGATACAAAATTTTACTAAGGGTTTGATTAAAGAAAATCCAATTCTCGTGTCAATATTGGGAACATGCCCTACTCTGGCAATCACAACTTCAGTTGAAAATGCTATTGGCATGGGAGCTGCTGTATTGTTTGTTTTAACGTTCTCCAATTTGATAATTTCTCTGATAAAAGACATCGTCCCTAATGAGATTAGAATTCCTGTTTTTATTGTTGTCATTGCTACTTTAGTTACTCTAGTTGATATGTTGATGGCAGCTTTCTTCCCCGAATTGCATGCAAGTTTAGGAATATTTATTCCTTTGATTGTGGTAAATTGTATCATTTTAGGAAGAGCTGAAGCATTTGCATCAAAAAATAAACCTCTTGACAGTATACTTGATGCTATTGGTATGTCAATAGGATATGCAGTAGTATTAATCATAATTTCTTTCTTCCGAGAATTTTTTGGAACTGGAGCAATAACAATCTGGGGAAATTTAAAAATCAATTTTAATCCTGAAAATACTGCTCAAATATTTACATCATTCTTTACTAGTCCAGCAGGGGCTTTCATTGTTTTTGGTCTGTTACTAGGCATAGTTACAGCCTTTAGGAATAGAAAAAATGAGGTGAAAAACTAATGGGTGAAATATTAAGTTTAGCTTTTAGTGCTATTTTAGTACAAAATGTTGTCTTATCTAGATTCCTGGGAATATGCCCTTTTATGGGTGTTTCCAATAAACGCGATTCAGCATTAGGAATGGGACTAGCAGTTGTTTTCGTAATAACTCTATCCAGTGTAATTTCATGGGTCTTATATAATTATATTTTAGTTCCTTTTGAAATGGTATATATGAAGACAATCATTTTTATTCTGGTCATCGCTTCATTAGTTCAGATAATTGAAATGTTTGTGAAGAAAGTTTCACCTGCTTTGTATAAGAGTTTAGGAATATATTTACCACTAATTACTACAAATTGTGCTGTATTAGGAATGGCAACAATTGTTGGTAGTGATGAATATACTCTATTGACAGCTTTTGTTTTCTCTTTTGCATCAGCTATTGGTTTTCTTTTTGTTATGTATGTTTTTTCAACAATCCGTGAAAGAATAGATCACGGTAATGTTCCCAAAGCATTTAATGGAGTACCTATTGCTCTGATTACCGCGGGAATTATGGCAATGATTTTTGCTAGATTTGCTGGGGTGATTTAAATGATTCTTACAATCTTTACAAAATATATTCTCCCAACATTGATATTAGCTGGAATCGGAGGATTATTTGGTGTCTTAATTGCAATTTTTTCAAAAGTCTTCTTTGTTAAAGTAGATGAAAGATTTGAAAAGGTGACTTCAATGCTTCCTGGCTATAACTGTGGAGCTTGTGGATCTCCTGGATGCAAAGGATTAGCAGAAAAAATAGTATCTGGTGAAAAGGATCCCTCAGCATGTAAACCAATTAAACAGATTACCATCGAGGAAATTAGAAAGTATTTGGCTGAAGCCAATCTTCAATACGAAAAAGATAAAAAGTAAGGCAAGCATAAAATGTTTGCCTTTTATCTATCATTTTCATCATAAAAAATCAAATTGACAATTTTATAGTCTTGTGTTATAATATGTAAAGATATTATCCGTTGCTTTGTAAATAGAAAAGAGGATTACTTCATATAGAAAACATAATAAGTTAGAAGTTACTAACTTTTTTATTTATCTTTTATTATGAAAAAAAGAAAATGATTAAATTATTAAATACTATATTATTATAATAGTAATCTAAATTCACTTTACAAAACAAAAATGTTGTGATATTATGAAATGTAATAGAAAAGGAGCATTATAATGGCAGAAATGAATATGGAAAAATTTGTTGCTTTTTTGAAGAATCAAGGCTTTGTCTATCAAGGAAGTGAAATATACGGAGGACTTGCAAATGCATGGGACTACGGGCCATTAGGAGTCGAA
>JAQUYR010000072.1:4809-6315 GCA_028691715.1 Bacilli bacterium
CTTGATCAAAATAGATTACGCTATCGTGATCATTCACAAGATGAATTGAGTTTTTATTCAAAAGCTACAACAGATATAGAATTTTTGTTTTTCTTCGGTTGGGGTGAATTATGGGGAATTGCTGATAGAACTGATTATGATTTAGGTGTTCATCAGACGCACTCTAAGGAAAGTTTGGAATATTTTGATCCAGAAAACAATACTAAATATTTGCCATATGTAATTGAGCCATCGCTTGGTGTTGAAAGATTATTGCTTTCAATACTGACAAGTGCTTATGAAGAAGAAGTACTTGAAGGAGGAGAAACTAGAGAAGTACTACATTTAAAACCATTTCTTGCTCCTAAAAAAGTGGCAGTTTTGCCTTTAGTGAATAAATTATCCGAAAAAGCTTTAATGGTATATGATATATTGATTAAAAAGTTTCCTTGTGATTATGATACAAGTGGCCAAATCGGTAAAAGATATCGTCGTCAAGATGCTAATGGAACTCCATTTTGTGTAACAATTGATTTTGATACTTTAGAAGATGATACTGTAACTGTTCGTGATCGTGATACTATGGAACAAATAAGAGTGAAAATTACTGATTTAGTCGGTTATATAGGTGAAAAAATAAACTAGAGGTGAAAGTATGCGAATTCCTGAAGCAACTATTAGAAAAATTACTGAAGATGCTGATATTGTTGCTATTATCGGCGAGCATATAAAACTAGAAAAAAAGGGAAATGACTTTAAAGGTGTTTGTCCTTTTCATAATGATACCAATCCTTCACTTTCAGTTTCACCGAGTAAAAAAGTGTTTAAGTGCTTTAGTTGTGGCGCAGCTGGAAATGCTGTTGGCTTTATTCAAAGATATAAAAATCTGAGCTTCCCTCAGGCGATAAAATATATTGGGGAAAGAATGGGGATTTCTGTTGACCTTGACGAAAATGATGAAAATCAAAATCTGACCAGGTATTACAAGATAATGCAAGATGCCACTAACTATTATGAGTTCTATTTAAAAAATTCCAAAGAAGGTTCTGAGGCCATATCGTATTTACATAATCGTCATTTGGATGATGAAATAATAAAGAAATTTAAAATTGGATTATCAAGCAGTGAGATGGATTTATTATATAAAGCCTTGACTGAAAAAGAAAATCCATATCTACCTTTAAATTTACTTGAAGTTGGTCTAGTTAAAGCTGGTAAAGAGAACACATATTATGATGTCTTTCGCTCACGAATAATCTTTCCTATTGAAGATTTCAATGGAAATGTCGTTGGCTTTAGTGGACGTATTTTTAAAAAGGCCAATAAAGAAGAGCCTAAGTATGTTAATAGTAGTGAGAATATAATCTTTAAGAAGAGTAATATTCTATATAATTACTCTAATTCCATTAATCTTATAAAACAGAAGAATTATGTCTTTATCTTTGAGGGATTTATGGATGTTATTGCCGCCTTCAGAGCTAATGTTAAAAACAGCATTGCTACTATGGGAACTGCCTTAACAAAACA
>JAQUYR010000073.1 GCA_028691715.1 Bacilli bacterium
TTTTCTAAAGTAATATAACAAAATAGCGTGTTATCAATTTTGGCAGTTTCAATCGACTGAAATTTAACGTTAAACTGTTCTAAATTTAATAATTTTATGATATCATAAATCAAGGGATCTCCTTTCTGAGTTTTAGGGTTGACACTAAAATTATAGCATAGGAACTCTTTTTTATATGCATTGAATTTAGCCTATGAAGAAGTTAGTGGTGACCACTAAGAAATTCATAGGTTCACAAAACCACTAACTTCTTCATATACTCATTATTCCAGCTGAATAAAAGAAAGCTGGTTTTTTTATTTGTTGTTAATAAAGTAAAAATATGGTATAATTATGTTAATTTGAACACTTCAATTTGAAACATTTTTACCTAAGAGAGGTTTGATAATATATTGAGATTAAAGCAATTATGTAAAAGAATAGCTGATAGATTAGGTATTGAACCTTTAGAAATAAAGTTTGAAGAAATGATTGATGATAGTAGACTTTATATTAAAGAAGAATATGTAGCAATAAATAAGAAATTTGAGAACGACTATGTAGAATGTGCAAAAGCCATAGCTCATGAATATAGACATGTATTTCAATTATTCTTCGTCCACATGTTTCCTGGAGAACGTGCAGAAAGATGGAAAAAAGAACTTAATCAAGCTATAAACTCTTTAAATATTAATGAAACGGGTTCTAATTATATTAGTCAAGAGTTAGAACTTGATGCATTTGCTTTTACTAAGCTTTATCTTGAAAGATATGAAGCTATACCAGTTAGAAGTAAAATTGAAGGGTTTGATGAGATAATCGAAAAATATCTGATTATTAACAAAAATATTCTATAAAAGAATATGGTAAAAGAAATTGCTTTCACACTCACAAATGAAAGGTGGTGCTTTTATGAATCTTCCAATTCAGAATAAAGGAGTAGATTTAAAGAATATTGCCTCTGTTGTAGCTGAATTTCTTACTCATTCTAAAATTGACGACTTTTTATTTAAATGTAATATTGAGAATAAAGGTACTCCAACAAAAGTATCGCCTAATGAATATACTTATATTCCTGGCAGCAATAAAGTTGATAAACTTTATAATTCTTTTGCCTATGAGATTAATAAATCCCAATCCACTAATAAGTTAACAGTTTTTTTGGAAGCTATTTGTAATCCTATTTCTTATGTTAATATTGATAGAGACAAGTATAGTGATTTTATATTAAAGTTAAATAAAGTTTTAGTTATGATGGGAGCCAAGATTAATGATGAAGGAAAGTTAGTTCCTGTAGAAAGGGCTAAAACCCTTGATGAAGTAGATAGACGAGTAAATAATCTCAAAGGTGAATTTGAACGTAGAAGATTCCACCCAGAAATTATGAAATACTGTAAAAGAGAATATCTATCAGAAGATTATTTTCATGCTTTACAAGAAGCAGTAAAAGGTATCCTTCAAAGAATTAGAGACTTGACGGGATACAATGATGATGGTAATAAATTAATTGAAAAGTCTTTTAATAATAATACACCAAAACTTGTTTTCAATTCTTTAGCTAATGATAACGAGAAAAATGAATATATAGGTTTGAGAAGAATAATCGAGGGCTTAGTAAATATGATTAGAAATGTTACTGCCCATAAACCTAGAATATTCCATAATGAAGATTTAGGTAGTACATTAGAGGTTTTTTCAATAATCTCGTACGTTCACAAATACTTAGATATTTGTCAAGTTGCTTCTATTTATTAACACAAATTATTTATGTAATCTTTAAGAATAAAATATAATAAGCCTTTTATTATTTAGATTGATACATTAAAACATGATATTTATGAGGTGAAGTTCATGCCAGAAAAAAAGAAGCAACATTATGTTCCTAAAATGTTACTAAAAAATTTTGCTAATGAGAATTCAGATATTATTATATACAAAAGAGCAGAAAATAAAATACTTTATGATAAACCATATTCACAGCAATGTCAAAAAGATTACTTTTACGGAAATGATAAGACCATCGAAGATTTGTTAGGTAAATTTGAAAGCAGTGTCGATGATATATTTAGTAAAGTTTTCTTGGTTAATAATGAGAATGATATGGATAAGATTAATATAGATGAATTAAATACTCTATGCGTTTTTATTGTAGCTCAGTCCTTACGGACGCAAGGAATGGTGGAAAGAACAATTAATTTATTAGATGATTCTAGAGAACAAACTAAAAAGATTATTGCTCAGTTTCATAGTGTATATGATCATAAAGAAACTGATGAAGAAGCATTAGAAAGACTTAAACCAAAAATGGATAAAAAAAATGTTGCTAAAAACAATGTGATAATAGCTTTTAAGAGTTTTTATTCTTATTCAGATTTGACACTATTAATAATTGATAATAAGACAGACTTGAATTTTATCATATCTAATGATCCGGTTATTGAAAAAAATTACTATTACCCAAGAAGAGGTTATGGATTAGAATTAAGTGGTATTTTATACTTTTTGCCTATAAGTCCTAAAAGAGCTTTATTTCTTATTGATTTTAATGAATATTTCAAATCCTTTACACAGTACATTAGTATTACTGAAGAGTTAGATGTAATAAAATTGAATTCTTGGCAGTTTTCAAAATCAAATTTATTGTATTCGTATGATAAAAATTCTTTAAACATTACAATAAATAGATGTTTAGATTATAAAAATAACAATTATATCTATGCTCAGAAGTACATTGAGAATGAAACATCCAATGAGAATGCCTTTTTATCATATGATGCTATAAAGATGAGAGCTCAAGAAAAATTAAAAAATAATGAAGATTTTAATAAAGCAATATATGATTATGTAGATGAAGACAATATTCCATCTTTTTTGTGCATAAATGATAAAATTAGAAGTGTTGGAAAAAAGTTGTATTGGGGGATTCCTTTAAGAAATTCAAAATAGAATTGATAACTTGCTAACTTAATTTTATAAAGTTATTTTTAATCGTAAAATATTAAAAGGGGGTTAATTTGAGAAAGGATATACATGTTACTAAAAAACAGCATTTTGTTCCAAGAGAATATTTAAGTGGATGGGCAAAAGATGAAAGCACTTCTTATAAAAGGAGGAATCTATATGAATGATAAGATACTTTTAAAAGAAATTTTCCAATTTGATTCATTGCTCCATAAATATAATTATGATGTGAGATTTATAAAGAATCACAAGAAAATCAAATTAAGATTTAATACTAATTGGAAAGATAAAATTAGATACTACGATTTTGTAGATATGTATCTTAATAATATTAATGACTTTGAACCATATGTTCTTAGCGTTGGAAATCCGAATAAATCACGAAATAACATCAATGATATTCAATTTCAATTTATTGAAGTTGAATCACACAAGTAGCTTTTTGTAGGTGCATATTTAATATTTGATCCTAGTTGTTTAACCCACACTAACATATTTGGAGTTTCTTTTAAATACGCTTCTGCAACCAGACTTATTGAATTTGATAAATTCGTTAACCGAATTCTTGTTGATTGGTCAAATAAACCACAACAATTTTTCTATGTAGATAAAGGGATTGTAGACAGCATTGAAGTATATGAAATATGTTCTAAATCCTATTTTGAGAAAGATAGCGAGTTTCCTGGTTATGAGAATTTATCAAAATCATATGAAGAATTGAAGTTTCATTGGAATAATAAATCATGGAAAAACCAACTTTCCTCCGTATATGGAGTCTACTTGATTACGGATGTGAAAGAAGGCAAACTTTATGTTGGTTCAGCATATGGTGTTGATGGAGTATATTGAAGATGGACTATCTATCTCAAAGATGGTTATGACAAAGATGAGCTTGAAGATTGTAAATATCCAAATAATAAGTTTAAAAATCTGGTAAACGACAAAGGTATTGGTTATATTCAAAAGCATTTTCAATACACACTTCTTGAGATTTTTAGTAAAACAGAAATGGGAAAAAAGCAAGCTCTTGATCGTGAGAAGTATTGGAAAGCAGTCTTTAAGTCTAAAGAGCATGGATATAACTCGAATTAATTAAGATTCATATGATTCGAAAGCGGTATGTGAAAAAGCATTATGTGCTGATTATTACAGAGTACCAGAAGCTTTGATTGGTACAAATTTGTATCATAAATGATAGTTCAACTCATATAAGAAGCATAGGTTTGATACAATTGTTGAAATAATTAAATAAAAGTAGACACAAAAAAGTCTACTAATGTTTAACCATTTCAATAAAAATAACTGCATTATCAAATGCAGTTATTTTTAGTTTTTTATTAAATAAATAAATTATGGTTAGCTTCAGTTGTTTCACTTAGGTAAGTTGCAACTCCTGCTATTTCAATTCCATCAAGTAATTCTTCTTTTTTGATTCCCATAATATCCATACTCATTGCACAAGCGATTATTTTAATGCCTAAACTATTAGCATTAGTCATTAAAGTTTGAAGAGAATCAACGTTTTTCTTTTTCATGATGTATTTGATCATCTTAGGTCCCATACCTAACATGTTCATGTTAGAGATTGGAAGTTTTTTAGTACCACGTGGCATCATCTTACCAAACATCTTTTCAATGAATGTTTTTTTAACTCTTGCTTTCTTAGATTTTCTTAAGATATTTAAGCCCCAGAATGTAAAGAATAAAGAAACTTTTTTACCCATAGAAGCAGCACCTGTTGCGATAATGAAAGCAGCAATTGCTTTATCTAGGTCTTGGCTAAACACAACTATAGTTGTGTTTTCTTTATTAGATGATACAATTACATCTTTGTTTTCTTCTAAAGATACTGTGCCTTTTTGGACTTGAGCAGTAACAATGCCATCTTTTAGAGAAACATCTACTAAAGTGTTTTTAGTTTTATCAGCCCAAGCTTTGATGTCTTTCATAAATCCGGGGTCAGTTGCTTTGATTTCTAAGATATCACCATCTTTTAAGTTCTTTAAAGCTTTATAGACTTCAACGATAGGGCCAGGACATTGAAGTCCACAAGCATTAACGTTTAAAGCGATTGTTTTATTTTCCATAGGTTTAGCCTCTTTTTCTTTTGTTGGATCTACTTTTAAGAAACCTGCATCATCTATTTCTTCATTTGAGATATTTTCTTCATCGTATACATAACTATATGTTTTATAGCCACCTGATAAGTTATAAGCATCATATCCCATTTGTTTTAGGATTCTAGTAACAGAGTGACCTCTTACTCCTGATTGACAGAAAAGATAAATTGGTTTATCTTTTGGTAGTTTATCAAGAGATGATCTAATTTGACTAAAAGGAATGTTAATTGAAGTTGGTATTGTACCAAGACTTACTTCAAGTTCTTCTCTTACATCAAGCAAGAAAGCTTTTTGTTTGATTAAGTCTTCTACTTCATGCCATTGGAATATTTTTACTTGACCTCTATCAATATTTTCAATAACAAAGCCTAACATATTAACTGGGTCTTTGGCTGAAGAAAAAGGAGGAGCATAGGCTAGCTCAATGCTTTTCAAGCAATGAGCTTTTACTTTAGCAAAAATTGCAGTTGCTAAAATATCGATTCTTTTATCAACACCCGCCATTCCTACACCTTGAGCACCGTAGATTTCTTCTGTTTCTGGATTATATAATATTTTTAGTGAAATGGTAGAACTTCCTGGGTAATATCCTGCATTAGATCCTGGGTGAATATGAACTGCATTATATTTTAGGTTTAAGGCTTTTAAAGTTTTTTCATTAATTCCAGTAGAAGCTGCAGTTAAGTCAAAGACTTTAACAGCAGAAGTACCAAGTGCACCTAAATATTTTTCTTGTTTATCATAGATATTATCAGCTGCAATTCTACCTTGTTTATTAGCGGGACCAGCAAGAGGAATTAAATTGTTTTTTCTAGTAACAAAATCTTTTGTTTCCATAGCATCGCCTATGGCATAAATTGTAGGGTCTGATGTTTGTAAGAATTCGTTTACTAAAATACCGTTTTTTTCACCTATGGCAAGACTTGCTGATTTTGCTAGAGAGTTTTCAGGTTTAACACCGATTGCTAAAACTGTCATTTCTGTGTTGATTACTTTACCATCAGCAAGTAGCACTTGTTTACCAGCATTTTCGAAAGCTTTAACGCCGTTATTTAAGATTAAGTTCACACCTTTATCTCTCATATGAATATGAACTATTTGAGCAAGTTCAAAGTCAAGTGGTGTCATTACTTGAGATGCCATCTCAACTAATGTTACTTTGATTCCTAAATGGCTTAGGTTTTCGGCCATTTC
>JAQUYR010000074.1 GCA_028691715.1 Bacilli bacterium
ATTTATAATTCCTAATCGTGTCCTTAAAAAAAGCAATGGCTTCAATTATGCTGTTTATAGAAATGCTTTCATCTATTCCATGCATTCTTTTTAGGTCTTCATTGGTGACCCTAGTTGGAGTAAAGCGGATAGTACAATCGCAAATCTCCTCATATTCCCTGGCATCAGTTCTTCCAGTTATAACATAAGGTGCTATACCCACATCAGGAAAATTCTTTTTAACCATTTCTTCAATATATTTATATCCCTTAGCCTTTTTATCGACTTTTTTAGTCGCTTCAGCCCCATTGATTAAGCTTCCACTCACTCCATATTTACTGGCAACCTTATTTAGAGCATTCAAAGACTCAGCAATATTTTGAATAGGATGAGTTCTGATATTGGCAATAACTTTCGCCTTTGAGGGGATGACATTAGGAGCATCGCTTCCCTCAGCCATTGTAAAGGCACATGTAGTTCCCAAGATGGCTCTTCCATAAGGTGAGACTGCTGGTAATAATTTGGTCAATAATGGTTTAAATAGCCAAAAATTAGCAAACAGCAAGCGATAAGAAAAACTCATATATGGAGCCATGCATTCGAACATATCCTGAACTTCTTCAATAAATTTTGCTTTTAAAGGATTTTTATTTTCAACATCAGCTATGAATTTGGCAAGTTGAACAAGAGGAGTATTTTTACCAGGAGTGCTTGAATGGCCACCGATTCCTGTTTTTGTAAATTCTAGATTGGCAAAGCCCTTTTCCAATATTCCAATAACGGCAAAAGGGGCATTTAATGTTGGAAGAACTCCACTGATAATAGCTCCACCTTCATCAAGAACGAGATCAAAGCTGATATTTTGGCTTTTTAAATATTCCACTGTTCTGACTGCACCATGACCAGCTATTTCTTCATCAGCTGATGACCCCAAGTAAATATCGACTTCTGGAACAAAACCTTCCTTTAAAAGATCCTCAACTGCCTGCATAAATGAATAGAATGAAGATTTGTTATCAAAAGATCCCCTACCAAAAACTCTACCATCAGCAAATTCTCCAGAGAATGGATCTCTTGACCAGCCATCTTTTGTAGCAGGAACAACATCAAAATGACCGATAAAAAGAATTGGTTTCTTGTCCTTATTTTTACCATTCCACTTATACAATAAAGAATACCCTTCGATAACAGTTTTCTCCAGTTTCTGATGTATTAATGGAAACATCTCCTCGATTACTCGATGAAAATGAATAAATCTTTCATCATCAGCTTTGGATGTATAAGAAACAGTATCACATTTTACAAGTTCACCCAATTTACCAGCAAATTCCTCAGTCCGATTGACATCGCCGTTGACTTCTTTTGCTCCACTATACTCTTTTTTTATCAATAGAGCTCTTATTGAAGCAATAACAAACAGTATTAATATAATTAATAGAATTCCTAAAATTATATATAAGATATACTCCATATTTTCACCTATATTACTTTCTTAACATATAATATTCGTGCTATAACTAGAGAAAGGGCTACACAAATGATGATATAAATGGAAACATCATTCGCTATTTTTGGTAAAACTAGAGCTCCAACTGTAGATAATAGAAAGACAATTATTCCCAGTAGAGGAATATCTCTAAAATATTTATAACCCAGTGCTCCGAATAGAGCAGGAACAACCCAGGCAAAAGCTGGTTCTAAAACTTTAGATGTCAGAATGGGTGATAAGGGAACTAATAGGATAACTCCCAAAGTCATGATTGTTGAATTGACAATAGTTGATGTTCCAACCGCCAGAGTCGAAACAACTTCATTCTCTGGAGTTCCGATTGTAGTCTTAGCTACAGCCTGAGCATTAGCAGCACAAGGAACCTTTAAGTTTACAAGATTTCCTGTGACAAAGGCTAGATATGTAGCACTAGTACCAATTAATGGACCATAAGTTCCCACTTCAACAAACCCTCCAGGAATATTTAAAATGGAAACAGTTAAAATGGCGGTGAACATTGCTGACCATATTGGAGAAACATTTAATACTAGGCACATCGTTGTGGGGATGGCTAACATAATAAAAATGGCTATTGCTAAATATATTCTTCCATGCTTATGCATGGTCTCATTATAATCTTTTACCATTAGTAGATACCTCCTAATCCTAGTAATAAAGCTGTAATCATTCCTAGTAGCATACTAAATGCTAAAGAGAAATTTTCTAACCATTTTTGCTTCTTCTTTTTAATCAGATAATCGAAAAACATCATCGAAAAGAAAGAGACAAAAAGAACAACAATCGGTACGTAAGTCGATTTTGTCAAGGCATCAATCCTTGTTCCTGTTGTTTCATCAAACACTTTTTTAGTAAATGGTATTAACCACGAAAAGGCTTGTCCACTGAAGGCACTAACAATACCAATAAATACCGCTGTGAATAAAATTTTATTCATCCATTTGTTTTCTTTTTTAGCAGTGGCTTTAGAAACTCTTTTTTGATATTTTTTAAATAGAAATAAACAGATTAGGCATCCCCAAATAATTCCTATTGTCATTACCCAGGCAATTGTCACGAATAACTCAGCATCCATTCCACTGGCTACAAGTCCTCCTTGACTACTAGCAGCAGCTGAAGCTGCCATTAGTTCATAGTGTAAAGCTCCAATTATTGATAATCTGATCCATGGTAGGGGAATTCCAATAACTCCAGATAAGGTGATTACTCCGATGAATATTCCAATAGAGGGGGCAATTGAAAACGTCAAACTGGAAACAACAACCTTTTTCAGCGTTTCCTTTTCCATATCCAATTCTCTACCTCGTTTCCAAGCCCGATAAAGAAAATAACTCGTTCCAACAATGATAAATATGGTGACAAAAATAGCTATTGCATATAGCCACCAAGAATTAACAATCTTTGATACTGCTTCACTCATACAATTATTCCTTTCATAACTATTTTTAATAGCCATATTATATCATTTTTACGGATTAAAAACAATTTTAGATTGTTATTTATTTAAAAAGGAGTCTATGATATAATTAATCAATGGATGTGATAGTGTGAATTTAGAAAAAATTAGTAAGAAACACGAGGTTATTCATTATTTCCGTGATCTTCTTAAGAATAACAAGACAAGTAATATAATAGTTACCGATGATATAAATATTCTATCCTTGGCTATTAAAAACAATCTAAAGATTTTGAATCTTCTCATATGTGATGAGAAAGAATATCAGAAGAGTACCTCCATTTTAATTGACGATTGTATAATAAAAGCTCAAAAGGCGTATGCAATTAGTGAATTAGTCTTCAGTTCTCTCAAACAAAAGGAGAATTCAATTGGTATAGTTGCCACTATTGAATTAAACATCCAATCACTGGATGATTTCAAAAATAAAAATTTTTTAGTGGTATGTGATTCTTTAGAGAATCCTGGTAATCTGGGAACAATATTTAGAACTTTAGATAGTGCTCAAGTTGATGGTGCTATCTGTCTTGATTTGGTAACCAGTCTCACAAATCCAAAGCTTACAACCTCTGCTAGAGGCTGTAATTTGATTGTACCAACATGTGAAACGACTTTTGAAGTTTGTAGCAAATGGCTTCTAGAGAATAACTATACCATTTATCTTGGGGAACCTAATTTAGGAGAAGATTATCAATCCTATGATTATTCCAATAAAATAGCCATTGTGGTTGGTAATGAAAGATTTGGTATCAACCCTAAATGGTATGATCTTGAACACAAAAAGGTATATATTCCTATGTACGGAAGCAATAACAGTTTAAATGTTAGTGTAGCTGCTTCAATTCTGATATATGAAGCGACAATGAAAAGAAAAAAACAAGACTAGAGTTTTTCAGTCTTGTTTTCTTTTTCTTGATATAATTTATACAATTCTTCAGTAGCAAAATGAATTTTGGTCACAACATTTTTATAGTTTTTGAAATAAGCATGGAAGGTATCATCCAGTGTTGATAAATCAATACAGTCACCTTTACCATTATATTCCACCTCAATATGGCAACTATACATTGAAGGAACATCCTTTATCAGTGTACGCTTATTACCATCGAGATTATAATCAAGAACAAAACCATTTTTATCATGCTTTAGATGCCCAGGTCCAATATTAATAAATCCTTTAGCATTTGGAAGACTATCGACATCAACATCATCTTCGATCAGATACTTGCCAGCAATGATTTCTTTTCTGACTTCTTCTCTTTCCCACTCATACCAATCAGGAATAAAAGAAAATTCTGTCTTTCCCGCTCTAGCTTTTAGCTGACCATACTCATCCATATCATAAATCTTACCGCACTCAGTGCAAAATACTGAACTATCCTTGCTATCCATGCAATACTCTTTGTTACAATTTGGACACTTATATAGAACTTTATGAATTCCTTCAGCACGTTTTTTATAAGTAGTTCTAATTTTATTTTCCTTTTGCCAGCGATATTCATCATAGATGAAGGCCTCTGAAATCTTTTTGTTTATTTCCTCAACAGAAAGTTCTTTTAGCTCATCAACATCCAAAACCTTAGTCATCACCGCTTCACTTCTGTTTTTGCGATGTTTTAGATTCCAAAATGGGCTATCGATATAATGACCATTCATATTCAAAACAACTACTGGAACTTTCACTAATTTCATCATTTTACCCAAACTTTCAGGTAGAGGTGAAGGTGTTCCCACTAATGAATATCTTGCTTCTGGATATAAGACAACAATTTGTTTTAAAGTGTTCAAAGCATATAGTATATGGCGAACTAAAAGGATATCATTGGTAAATTTTCTTTTACAAATGCATCCCACTTTACGAAGGAGTCCCTCGCGATGGATAAATCCATCAATAGCAACAACATAGTTTGCTGAGTGAGGAAAAATTGCCTTTGTTGTTACTTTAAAATCCATAAAGGCATTATGATTACAGAGTAAAATATATGGTGTCTTTATACCGTCCATGTTAATCTTCTTTATCTGCCTCTTAGATGACAGCATTACTGGAAAGCAGATTATCCAAGCAAGAATTTTTAAATACCATCGCTGCTTTTCTGGTTTCTTTTGCATATCAAACTTAGTATATAAATCGCGATCTTTTTTATTATCAAATTGTCCCATAAATCTCCTCTAACGATTATCATTATTTTATACTTCTACATTATACCTTATTTTCTTGTATTATCAAGGAATATATTCCTAAAAAAAAGACTAATTTATATTATTAGTCTTTTTTAATCTAATGATGACACTCGCCAGCATGTTGATGTTGATGACAAACTGAACCAGTGGATTTTAATTCTCCAGCCATGTATTTTTTAACAGTTTCTATAATATTTCCACTTGCTCCAGTAATCACTTCAATTTTCTTTTCATTGAAAAGATCTATTGCTCCACCGCCAATACCACCAGCAATAATGATGTCAACACCGTTTTCTTTTAGAAAAACCGGTAAAAATCCTGGTTTATGACCTGGATTTGCAATAAAATACTCTTTGGTAATTGAATTATTTTCAATTTCAAAGATTTCAAATCCTTCGCAATGGCCAAAATGACCAGCTACTTCTTTATTTGTACTTGCTATAGCAATTTTCATATTCTCACCTTATATCTTTCTTTGTCTATTTTGAATTCATTCTCAAACAATTATTGCTTTTGTTAAAGATTTTACTATTGATTCTTAACTTTTATCTTTATTTACCTTCTAGTAATTTTTCAAGCATAGAAGCAACAGAATCTAGCCAATCACCATTGAATAATTCAATAGTTCCTTTATCACATTGTGATGCCAAGAAATGGTCAATTGGTAGTCTAGCAATTGTTTTGATGTTATATTTATCAGCAATTTCTTCAATGTGGCTTTCACCAAAAACTTTAATCTCTTTTTGGCAATCAGGGCATTTAACATAGCTCATGTTTTCAACAAGCCCTAAAATTGGAACATTCATCATTTCGGCCATTTTAACTGCTTTTGTAACGATCATTGAGACTAATTCCTGAGGTGAAGTCACCACTATAATGCCGTCAACTGGAATTGATTGAAAAACAGTGAGCGCAACATCTCCAGTTCCTGGTGGCATATCAACAAACAAAAAGTCGATATCACCCCAAAGAACATCAGTCCAAAATTGTTTTAC
>JAQUYR010000075.1 GCA_028691715.1 Bacilli bacterium
TATATCCAATATTCCTATCAGCCAATTCCTCTACTCCAAAAGGTAAAGCACCATAAAGTCCCATAACAATTTGACTTAAATCCCCAACTCTTTTGTAAAGCTTGCTACTACTAAAAGCTTCTTTTTGGTAATCCCCAATCGATTGATAAAGGAAAGGCTTAACATCTTGGTCAATAAATCTCTTTCTCATTACAAGAATAGCAGGTTTCCCAATATCCGTAGTAATCCACCTTCTTCCCAACCTTTCAGCAACAGCAGCAGTAGTCCCACTACCCCCAAAAACATCTAAAACAATAGAGTTTTCATTAGAAGAACCTTTGATAATTCTTTCTAACAAAGCTTCTGGCTTTTGCGTTGCATAGTTTAATCTTTCCTTTGCCATACCATTTATTGTTGCAATATACCATACATCAGAAGGTAAAGCTTTTTCTGAGTCCCCTCTCCCTTTATTCCCATCAGAAATTAAAGCTCCTTTATATTTCAATCTGTTTGCCGTAGCATCACTAATCTGCCTATCTTCTAAAACTTCATTACTATTAAAGATATAATTATTTTGACTTTTTGTATAGACAAATATTGAATCGTGTTTTCTGTTCCACCTGCTTTCAGTTCTTAATCCCCAAGAGTAATGCCACACAATTTCATTTAAAAAATATCCTTTTCCAAATATATCATCAAGCATAAGCTTAACATAGTGTCCCACATGCCAATCAATATGAACATAGACACTTCCCCTTTCGCTTAATAGTTCTTTCATTAATAATAATCTTGGGTACATCATTTTAAGATATGATACAGTGCCATCTTTCCATGTATCTGCATAAGCAAATTGTTCTATTACTGTTGGCTTTTGTGAAAGGTCAGCACCAGGGAGTTTAACACTTGTTCTATAATCTGCCTTACTATCGTATGGAGGGTCAATATAAATAAGGTCTATCATTCCACGCATTGAAGGAAGTCCTGTGGCTTCGTCTCCTGCAAGCAGTGCTTGCATGGCTAAGAGATTATCCCCATAAATTAATCTATTAATCCAATCTTTGCTTACTTCTTGATTATTTTGTCCTTTCCAAAGCCCAGAGCTATCCTTTGCAGGAATAACAAGTTCATTGGTTTGAAGACCAATTTTATTAGCAGAGCTTAAACGTTCAAGGATTTTTTCAGCTTCCTTTCTACCTTCCTCAACAATTTTAGGAAGTTCAAAGATTAAAGATTTCGCCATAGCATTAATTGTATTTAGTGCATCGGCTATTTATTCAAAGAAAGTTACAAAAAAAAGCATGGGACTTATGTAACTTATCTCTGTTGCAAGGAGGTCGAAGTCCCACACAAAAAGATAAGTTACGCCCATGCCGTATGACACGAGCGTAAACCTATCCATTCATGTTTGTGTTTAAATTTTCGACCTTTAGCAACACATGAATAAATAGCTAACGCTATTTTTCCAATAAAAAACTACAAACCACTTTGGGTTTGATTTGGCAAAGATAGTAAAAAAGTCCATTCCCAGAGAATGTTTTAAAGAATGGTGCAAGTATTTATTCATAATAAATTCATTGATAAAATATATACTTATGATTTTTTTTGCAGGAAGTGGTAAAAATTTAGTAGAAAAAGCAGTAAACTTATAATCCAACTCTTCGAAAATTCAAGATATAAAATTAATCATTTCCAATAAGAAAGATTGGATTTTAAGCAATTAAGAAATATCTATGGGCAAAGAAAGAAGTTTTAATGCTCAAACAACTTAGTTTTCATACCTCAACAACTTAGTTTTCATACCCCATAAGTGCCACTTTCATACCCCATAAGTGCCACTTATATGACTCAGAAGTGCCACTTCCCAACCTTAAAAGTGCCACTTCCCGACCTCAAAAGTGGCACTTTTCTACCTTATAAGTGGCACTTTCAGACCATAAACAAGAAGATTTCAGAGCAAGAACAAGAAGATTTCAGATTAAAAAGAGACTATCCCTTGAATTATGAGACAGCCTCTTTTTTACTTTAGATAGTCTACAATGACACTAAAAACAACTGTAAATACCTTTCAAAAATCAAAGATTTCGCCATAGCATTAAATTATTAATTGCAATCGCTACTTATTCAAAGAAATCTACAAAAAAAGCATGGGTTGAGTAACTCATCCGCTCTTGATAACCTCGGAAGCCCGTACAACAAGATAAGTTACGCCCATGCCATATAACATGAGCGTAAACATGCTTGTTCTTAGTTCTACATTTGAAATTTCCGAGGTTTCAATTAACAAGAGCAAATAGCTAACGCTATTTTTCCAATAAAAAATTACAAATCACTTCAGTTTTGATTTGACAAAGAAAGAAAAAAATGAAATTTAAAAATAGAGTTTAATAATTGTAAGAAAGATTAGTATTTCCCTTATATATGCATCTTAATTTAATATTTCATTTTAAGATAATCATGGTAAGTAGATTAATAGAAAAATACTAGCAACTATTCATTATTCAATAATCTCGATTTTAATACAACTTTGATCAGGATAGTTTTCTTCGAGCAAAGCCATTAACGCTTTGACAAAGTTTCGGACTTCCTGCTCTACATATTTTTTCTGTCGTTTTGTTAATGTCAATTCTGATGAGGGGACTATTTTCCTTATTACATCACAAATAATTTCAATTGTGGTTGGAATATCCCAAACATCTCCATTTCCATTATTTTCTATAAAAATTGTTGGTCTCTCTTGTTTCTTAATGAAATTCGTTTCTATCGAATTTGTATTTATTATCAACTTATCTCTAATTGCATGAATGTTATTTGGATATAATGGTACCTTAATTTTGATTTTAAAATCCACTATTTTATCATTATAAACATTGTCTATTATTTTCTTAATGTAATTTTTATAATAACCCAAAGCTAATGCTGTAGAAGATGATCTTGAAAATTTAAACGTATCTTTTGTATTATTCAATTCTTCTATCAAACTACCAATACATTTATCTAATGTTCCTAATTCATCTCCACTAAAAATTGCTAACGTTTGTCCTAACAAGTCAGTGGGTATTCTACAACCTTTCTCCATCATAACAAATGCTCTTTCTCTCCCTAAAGTAGCCAAAAACATACCAGCTTCAAACAGAACATTATCTCGCATTATGTTGTATTTACCATCTTTGATCTCGCCTACATCATCACTTGTTGCAATTAATACACCATAATCATATAATATTGATTTTTCTTGTAAGTTTTCTAAAGTTGTTTTAGATAGTTTAAAAACATTTGAATCTGTCCAAAGCTCAACATCCAACCACGAATCACAGCTTTTCACTATTCTATCTTTTACTTCATTTGCAACCATCAACCCTTGTGTTGATGAACCAATAAATAATTTTCTTTTTATCATGATATTAATTTTAAATCATACTTAACTTGATGTTTCCCTATCTGCTGTAGTTTTAAAAAAGAATCTAAATGGCATTCTGATGTTTTCTTACCACTTCCACAAATACAATTATCATTTTTATTAATCATTCCATATAAAAATGAGAGACCAATAATTTTAATTTCATTTAAATTAGATGTTTTCAATAATTCAGAATAAAATTCAAATATACCTTGTTTTCCATGTGAATACTCTTTAATAAACTTTCCTTCGTTTTTCTTTACTAATTGATTAGCAAAAAAGGGTATTACAATCTCTTTTATAAAGTCTATTATTGTAATTCCATTTATACATTTTAAAATTTCATCTGCATCTACAGTTAAACAACATGTATTATCTTTATATTTATGATAATCAAATTCACATGGAATTTCTCCTCCAACTTCAAGAAGATAGGGATATCTTTTTGGATACCCCTCTTTATATCTAATCTCTATCAAATAAGCACCACAACCATTAATATCTAATATACCTTTCAGATATTTATCATTGCCTTGAACTTTTATTTCAAGATTTGGAAAAAAATTAATAGCATCTTTTATATGTCTTTCAAAAACTTTTCTACTATCTTCTTGCATATGGTGTTGACTTAGTCGCTATTTCCTTTATTTTATCAATATCAGATTTCTCATCTTTATCTTCTCCATCAGGAAACCTATTCCCTAAATGCTTTTTCCATAATTTACTCGCTTTAAGTTGATTTTTCTCATCTATTGCTTTTTTTGCATCATCAATAAAGTCTGATAAATTTTTCCAAAAATAATCTTTTTTTGTTTGACTATAATCTTCAAAAATATCATCGAAAGGAACAGCAGGAACTATACATTGAAATTGTGAACTTGTAGAACTTTTCAAACTATTCTTAATCCCTATCAATGTGTATTTTAACGCTATATCATCATCATCATTTGACATATAATTATTCATTGCCAAAATTGTCATTGCTAAACCACTTGGCATTTTCGTACCATTATCAGAAGATTTATTGTCGCACCAAGCCTTTAAATATCTAACTATTCGTAATAATTGATCATTAGATTTTTTACTCTGTACAAAGGCATCAACCATATCTTTTGGATCGTCTTCATTAAAGCCATTCCCTTTTATTGCCAATGATGGATGTCTATCTACCTCTTTATCAAATATATAAATTGGCAAATCAATATTATAATCCCCTTTATAATTAACAGTTATACATTTTTTTCGATGAGAAATATCATTAGTAATATTACTAACCGCATTTTTTACCCAAATTTGAAGTGTTTCTGCGCTTACACTATCAGGATTAGATTTAAAGTAAACGCCATAATCCAAATCACATGTATTATCCTTCGTTCTTATCAATGTTCCCATTTTGTAAGAACCTTGAATCCAAAAATCTGGAATATAATTTGGATGTTCTTTACTAAAATAATTTTTGATTTTATCTCTAATATTGTTTTTTGATTTTATTAACGATGATTTCTTAGGATTACTTCTAATATCATCATTAAAATTTTTAAAAAGTGTATTGCATTTCGCCATATTCCTATTTTTAATTTTATTTATTTGTTTAAAAAATGGTTTTTAAAAGAGAACCATCAAACTCTTTTTTCAAATAATAATAGACATAAAGACTATAATCGTATTGTATTATTTGAGTTTATTGGGACCAGAGGTCCATCAACATAAAATAAATCAGTTCCATTGTTACACCCTTTGCATAAAGGAACAATATATTGAACATTTGTTTCTCCGACTATTTTAACATGAGCTCCTACTTCTGCTTTTGCAGAACAATTCACTGCATGACAATAACCTACTTTCTTGTTCGCTTTCTTTTCCCAAAAATCTAACCAAGAAGTATAACCATTAGGCACATCATTATTCCCTGTGCCATTTAAATTTTGAACATAATATCTCATATTCTTATTTTTTTAATTAATAATTTTAATTTGAGCATATAGCTCTTTTAGATAAACCTATTTCTTTGATTTATCTTTTCCGTCAGAGGTTTTCGGTGTTGAACGATAATGAGGAGGGACTTTTGTCCCATCCTCTTTTGTATGTTCATGCACATAAACCTTCTTCTTTCCTGCATCTGTTTGTGCCATAATAAAAAAGTATTATAGATATTCGAATTACTACCGACCGAATTACGCCGTGTACTCTTTTTAATGTCGTACATAACATAGGTAGTTCTGAAGAATTTAAAGTATTATTTTGTTTGAATACAAAATATGACTACTTTTGCATCTCAAAATTTCAAGGTTTGGGTTCGACAAGGTCTCAAACTTTCTCCTTACCTAAGGAATCAAATTAAGAGAGATACGAACCGCCAAGTTTACACTCTCTTTTTTTATTTATTGTCGTCATAAATGTATTCTACATAATCTTATATCTTTTTTAATTTCTTATTTCAAATACTATGCCATATAGTAAATATTAATTAATTTAATCTTTTTATGACATAATGTCATTTATTTATCTCCAATTTCTCTACTGCTTCATAGATGTTAGTATAAGAGCCTGATTTGTCAGGGTTTTGCTTTGCTCTTTCTATTGCTTTTTCGAGTTTGTTATCTTTTAAAAGCTCTTCTACCCATTTTGTTTTCTTTAGATAGTCTTCTTTTTTATTGT
>JAQUYR010000076.1 GCA_028691715.1 Bacilli bacterium
TTAAACAGATGACAGCCTTGAGCAATATGGGACTAATCAGTGGATTCATAGGAATGTTGACAGACTCAAGGAGTTTTATGTCATATCCTCGTCATGACTATTTTAGAAGAATCCTTTGTAATATGTTAGGGAAATTAATCGAGAATGGTGAATATCCAGCTGATATTGAGTTCGTCGGCTCGATAGTTCAGGATATATGTTATAACAATGCCTTCAATTATTTCAATGTTGAGGTAAAGAAATGAAAATAATACTGATGGGTGATTCAACAATGCAATACAATGATGCTACTACCTATCCACAAACGGGATGGGGACAAATGCTTCCCCTTTTCTTTAACCAGGATGTTGCTATATTAAATTTTGCTAGAAACGGATGCAGTACAAAGAGTTTTATTGATTTGGGCATTTTTTCTAAAGCCTTGAATGAGGTCGATGAAACAACATATTGTTTGATTCAGTTTGGGCATAATGATCAGAAAAAAGATAATCCTTTGCGTTATGCAGAGCGTGACACAGATTATAAAGATAATCTTCGTCATTACATCAGGGAAATTATTAATAGAAAGGGTAATCCCATTCTGATAACTTCAGTATATCGTCGCTTTTTTGATAAAAACGATGATTTAATTGATGATGTCCACCTGGGATATCCGAAAGCGATGATGGAAGTAGCTCAGGAGATGAATATTCCTTGTATTGATGTTTGTTGCCAGACCAAGAAAATGATTTCCTATATGGGATCTGAATATCAAATTCTAAATGAAGCAGGTCTTGCTTCTGTTAAATTAATCAATGAAGCTATTGCTGCTGGTGCTTTACAAATCACCAAGACAGCATATGATGCTGAAAGAGGGTGGTTCTTCTTAACACCTCCATCATCATGGGCTTTATCTGATACTGAAATCGAACAAAACAAGACTGAAGCTGCTAATGCTACAGCTGTATTCAATGATAACAAGCACAATTTAATTATGATTGGTGCTGGTAATACAAGTAGTGATGGCACAATCACTATGCCAACATGGACTGAATACAGAGCATTATTGACAAACAACAATTACTATTCTGTTTACTTTGAGAATTACAAATCAGCATGGAATAGAATGAAGATGAAACATTTAAGCGAATAATTTAAAACACTTAAAGACCAATTATTTTTCTAGGTGGAGGATTTTCCTCCACCTAGAGAGATTTTAAGGAGAAAAGTTCAATATGAAGAAAAAATATGTTAAATGGCAAAAAGCGAGTTTAATAGCTTTAATAATATCCTTTGCTATTACTTTTATTTATGCTTTAGGATTCTCAACAGGAATAACAGTGCTTAAACAGGACATGGATGTCTTTGATTATATTTTTAAGTACTATGATAGAATGTATGGTTTAAATGTCTATACAGACATCATTCCTAAGATTGACAGCTATTATAATAATTTAATCAAAGTGAACAATCTATTTTTATACATAACCATTTTAGCATTTATTATTATTGCCGTATTATTTGCTGTTGGCTGTTATCGCCGTATTAGGTATGGAAAACTCCAGAATGTTGCAACAGTCGCTGGGATTTCTATCCTAATAACGATGATTTTGGTTTCAATATATTTCCTTATTGCTCTATATTATCAACATAACAGTATCGATTTTACTGATTACAATTATGTCGTGCTTGAAGGAGATATCAATGGTGTCTTAAGCGATAATATGGAGATAAATGTTACAACAGTCCGAAATACTATTGGTTTTATAATTTTTGGAATTGATCTATTAGCAACTCTATCTTTTGGTTATGCTTCTTTGATTAAATATAAATTTGCTTTAAAATATATCGCAGAAAAGCAAAAAGAAAACACGAAGGAGAAAAGCGTATGAATATAAAATTGGATAAAATGCGTTATCAACCGAATGTTATCTCTTATTATTTTGGCCTTCTAGCAATAGTCATTGATGTGCTTTATTTATTTGAAGTATTGAACGTTTTAGTACCCAGCTTAGTAATGGCTACTAAGATATTATTAAATATTGTTTTAATGCTTATGACTTTTTTAGCCGTGGAAAAGTGCAAAGCATATTCAAAAGGATATTCAATAGTACTAATCGTCTTTGGCGTTATTTGCTTATTACGATTACTGTATGTTCCTTTACAGGTTCTTTTAAGTTATGATATGATAGATGAAACAGGATCGCTGACGAGTACTGTCATTAAAAGTGTAGTACCAAAGGGAGATTTGATAAAAATAGCAGTTTATTTAATTGTAATGGCCACCAGCTATTTTATTGCTGGCTTAACAGGTTATATTAGAAGTAAAAAATTGACGAATTATGTTACCTTATTAGAAAACAATAGGGTAAAATAAGGAGAACTGTTATGGGAAAATTGATATTGAAGGATTTAAATAAAGTATTTCCTAATGGAGTTAGAGCGGTTTGCAACTTTAATTTAGAGATTGAAAATGGTGAGTTTATTGTTTTAGTTGGTCCGTCTGGTTGTGGTAAGACAACTACTTTAAGGATGATTGCTGGACTGGAAAACATTACTTCTGGGACATTGACTTTAGAAAAATATGTTGAGAAGAATGGGAATACTGAGGTTACCACTGAGGTGCTAAACAACAAAGCGCCAAAAGATCGTGATATGGCTATGGTTTTCCAAAACTATGCTTTATATGCTCATATGAGTGTTTATCACAATATGGCTTTCAGTTTGACTCTGAGAAAAGAAAAATCTGATATAATTCATAAGCGAGTTATGGAAGCCGCACAAATATTAGAACTCGTTCCTTATTTGAACAGAAAGCCTCGAGCATTATCTGGAGGTCAGCGCCAAAGAGTGGCTCTGGGAAGAGCAATAGTCAGAAAACCAGAATGTTTCCTTTTAGATGAACCATTATCCAACTTAGATGCAAAACTAAGAGGATCAATGAGAAAGGAATTGACCAAACTTCATCAGTTATTAGGAATAACAATGGTTTATGTTACTCATGACCAAATAGAGGCGATGACTTTAGCTGATAGAATTGTGGTCATGAAGGATGGTTATATCCAACAAATAGGAACAGCTAAAGAAATATACGACAATCCTATTAATCTCTTTGTTGGGAGCTTTATTGGAACTCCACCTATGAATTTTATTGATGGTACTCTAGAAGCAAATGGCTATTTCAGATTTGAAGATCAAAGAGTTAAGTTAATAGATGAATGCTTCAATGATTTGAAGAAAAAGGGATATATTGGTAAGAAGATGGTCATGGGAGTACGCCCAGAACAATTTTTGATTGGAAAGAATGATTTTATAAAATATCCAGAAGCAATTATTGAGTTACACGCTGAAGTAGTAGAACTGTTGGGATCTGAATTACTGATCCACTCTAGTCTCCAAAACAGGGATCTGATGACTAAAGTTGTAGTAACTGATGCTATTAAAGCCCATACGGATTATAAGGTAGCCATCAATATGAATCATGTTCATTTCTTTGATAAAGAAACAACTATGAGAGTAAGTGAGTGTTAATTTTATGGATAAATTAGATAAGAATAAAAACAGTTTTAAAAAATGGATTAATGAGATATGGCTGGGTGTAAAGAATTTTTTTAAGTTTTGTTATGAAGAAATATCATTCACACTAATCTTTCTAGCAATGCTCATTTATACTCTAGCAACAGCCTATCATGCTAATTTAATAGTCACTTTGCAGAGTCAATCGATTGGTTTTCCGATGTTTGTTTTCTGTTTCTTTTCCGTGGTAAATTTTTGTGCTGCCATTGGATTTATGAAGACGAGAACTTTAACAACTGCTATAATTTTGACTTTAATTTCGGGAATAGTAGTCTGGGGATCTCTAACCTACTTATTGACGGCAATTGATGATCCAGCCTTTACCTTTTCTGGTAATGCCTTGATTTCCTTCGCCATCGTTGTAACAGGAATGATTCTGACAATTCTTGGCTTAGTATTGGGAATAGTTTTGAGTTTTGTTGTTGGTAAAAAGGATAAAACAAAGAGAATAGTTATTAAAAGAAATAAAGAAGAATAATTCTTCATAAAGGAGAGATTTATGAATATCAATGATTTCAGATTGGACAAAAAAATTGCCCTGATAACAGGGGCGAGTTATGGAATTGGTTTTGCTATTGCTAAAGGAATGGCCAGTGTTGGGGCAACAATAGTATTCAATGATATCAATCAGGAATTGGTTGACAAGGGGCTAGAGGCATATAAAGAGGAAGGAATTAAAGCCTTTGGTTTTGTTTGCGATGTGACCAATGAAGAAATGGTTAACAAAATGATTTCAGAAATAGAAAACAAAATTGGTATCATTGATATTTTGGTGAACAACGCGGGAATTATTAAAAGAATTCCAATGATTGACATGAGTGCCGACGATTTCAGGAAAGTAATTGATGTTGATTTGAATGCTCCTTTTATAGTAGCCAAAGCAGTTATTCCTTCTATGATAAAAAAAGGCCATGGAAAGATTATCAATATCTGTTCGATGATGAGTGAACTGGGACGAGAAACTGTTTCAGCATATGCAGCTGCTAAAGGTGGTTTAAAAATGCTGACCAAAAACATTGCCAGTGAATATGGAGAGTTCAATATTCAATGCAATGGTATTGGCCCAGGATACATAGCTACTCCCCAAACAGCTCCTCTAAGACAGCCAGGAGTACCATTTAATGAGTTTATCATTTCTAAAACTCCAGCTGGACGTTGGGGAGAAGTTGAGGATTTGATGGGACCAGCGGTTTTCTTAGCGAGTGATGCATCAAATTTCATTAATGGACATATCCTGTATGTTGATGGTGGTATTTTAGCATACATCGGTAAACAACCTAAGTAGATTTTTAGTGACATGTAAATATGTCACTTTTTTATTGAGCTTTCTCTTGTAGAAGCAGGCTTTAAATGTTATAATTACTGGGTATTATTTAGATAAAAGAGGTGAAGAAATGATAGGTAAATTTTCTAAATATTTGAAATCTAAGAAGAAAGTGATTAGACAACTGATTGAAAAATTATCTCAAAAATACGATTATGTCAGCGTTCTTGGGACTGATGTCAGTGGAATTAACATTACTGTTGATAGTCGCTCAACCTCAGTAACTCCTAGTTCAATTACAGAATGCGGATTTGTTATAAAAGTATATCATGGTAATATCTATAGTGAGTATTCTGTTAGTGATATTGATGAAAAAAATATTGATAAAATAATCGATGATATTGAAAAACTGACAAAGGCTAAGGTTAGCAGTGAAACGGTTAAGGTTCCTCTATTGAAAGAGGAATGCCTAACAAAGAGCTTTAATCGCAAGCCTAAGGGAAAAGCTTATTTGACAGATGAGATTATTACTGTTCTTAAGGCTTATGTATCTGAAGCTATGGAAGAGATTCAATTTGTAGCTAATGTTAGAGTTGCTATTGAAAATGTTGAAGTGTCAAAAATGTTCATGTCTAATAATAAGGATCTTGAGCAATATTATACCTGGAGTAATCCTCGAGCTTTTATCTTAGTTCGTCGCGAGGGTAATACAAAATATGCCTATGATGGATTTGGTAGCAATAATATTCACCAAAATCTTCTCGATCTTTATAAAGCTTTAATGGATACTGGGAAACTGGCGGTTGAACTTTTGGATTCTGTTCTTCCGGTTCCTGGAGTTTATGATATTATTACTGATCCATCGATCAGTGGTTTAATTGCTCATGAAGCATTTGGTCACGGGGTAGAGATGGATATGTTTGTTAAGGACCGAGCATTAGCAAAGGAATACATAGGTAAGAAAGTCGCTTCACCACTGGTCAATATGCATGATGGCGCCTTATCAACATATAGTGTTGCTTCATATTTCTTTGATGATGATGGAGTTTTAGGGCAGGACACAAAAATAATTGAAGAAGGCATTTTAAAAAGAGGAATATCCGATGCTTTAAGCGCCTTAGAACTGGGAACAATCCCAACAGGAAATGGCCGAAGAGCTTCATATAAACGTAAAGCTTACACCAGAATGACAAACACTTTTTTTGAAA
>JAQUYR010000009.1:0-3428 GCA_028691715.1 Bacilli bacterium
TCTATATTATATAAAGAAAAAAGGAAATAAAAAAATCCCAAATTAGATTTGGGATTTTTATTAACCTTTTTATTTTTTTGCTTTAATTGTTGCTTGAGCAGCAGCAAGTCTAGCAATTGGAACTCTGTAAGGGGAACAAGAAACATAATCCAAACCTACCTCGTTGAAGAATTCAATTGAAGAAGGATCACCACCATGTTCTCCACAAACACCTAATTTCAATCCTGGTTTTACATCCCTACCTAGGAATGCTGCCATCTTTATTAATTTACCAACACCTTTTTGATCTACTCGAGCAAATGGATCTGATTCATAAATTCGTCTTTGATAATATTGTGGTAAAAATGTTCCAGCATCATCACGACTAAATCCAAATGTCATCTGTGTAAGATCATTAGTTCCAAAACTGAAGAAATCTGCTTCACTAGCAATTTCATCAGCTAATATTGCAGCTCTTGGAATTTCAATCATCGTACCTACTTTATAGTCAACACTCATATGATATTCATCTAAAATTTTGTCAGCCGTTTTCACAACAACATCTTTAACAAACTTCAATTCCTTGACATCTCCAACCAAAGGAATCATGATCTCTGGTGCTGCACTGTATTCTGGGTTACGTTTTTTAACATTTATATATGCTTCTATAACTGCTCTTGTCTGCATTTCTGCAAGTTCTGGATATGAAACTGATAAACGACAACCACGATGTCCCATCATTGGATTAAATTCGTGCAATGATTCGATTTTTGCTTTAAGTTCTTCAAAAGAAATATTCAATTCAGCAGCAATTTCTTTAATGTCTTCATTATCTGTTGGCAAGAATTCATGTAGAGGTGGATCTAAATAACGAACAGTAACCGGATAATTTCCCATTGCTTCAAACAATTCTTCAAAATCCCCACGTTGCATTGGTAATAATTTTTCTAATGCCAAAGATCTTTGTTCTTTAGTATCAGCAACTATCATTTCTCTCATCGCCTTGATTCTATCAGTATCAAAGAACATGTGCTCGGTTCGACATAATCCTATACCTTCAGCTCCAAAAACTCTTGCTTGATGAGCATCTCTTGGAGTATCAGCATTTGTTCTGACTTTCAATGTTCTGATTTCATCACACCAGTTCATAAATTTCTCGAAATTACCAGAAATGGTTGCTGGAACAGTGGCTACTTTTTCACCATATATTAATCCAGTTGAACCGTCTAGAGCAATCCAGTCACCAGCCTTGAATTTTTCTTTGCCTATAAGGATATATCCTTCTTCATCATATACTTCTAATGTCTTACATCCAGAAATGCAACATTTTCCCATACCTCTTGCTACTACAGCAGCATGAGAAGTCATTCCTCCGCGAGCGGTTAAGATTCCTTCAGAAATATCCATTCCTTCAATATCTTCAGGTGAAGTTTCTAGGCGGACAAGAATAACTTTCTTCCCGCTCTTTTTTTCTTTTATTGCTTCGATTACACTAAAAACTATCTGACCACATGCAGCTCCTGGAGATGCTGGCAATCCTTCTCCAACAATCTTAGCCTTTTTAATCGCTTTTTGATCGAATTGAGGATGCAATAAATTATCTAATTGTTGAGGCTGTACCAACATTAAAGCTCTTTCCTTAGTTATCATTCCACTCTCAAACATCTCTACAGCTATTTTTAAAGCAGCATGGGCTGTTCTCTTTCCGCTTCGAGTTTGAAGAAGATATAACTTTTCATTTTCAATAGTAAATTCAATATCCTGCATATCATTAAAATGATTTTCTAGTTTAAGCGATAATTCAACAAACTGATTATAAACACTTGGCATGATGTCTTTCATCGTTTCAATTGCTGATGGTGTTCTGATTCCAGCAACTACATCCTCACCTTGAGCATTTATTAGGTATTCACCATATAGCTTATTTTCACCAGTTGCTGGATTTCTAGTAAAAGCAACTCCAGTTCCTGATTTATCTCCCATATTTCCATAAACCATTGATTGCACATTTACAGCAGTTCCCCAATCAGAAGGAATATTATTCATTTTTCGGTAATAAATTGCTCTTGGATTTTCCCAAGATCTAAAGACAGCATTTATTGCACCAAAAAGTTGGTCGCGAGGCTCATCAGGAAAATCAACCTTCAATTCTTGTTTATAGAACGCTTTGAATCTTTTTATCATCTCTTTAAAATCATCAGCGTTAAATTCTAAATCCTGTTCAATCTTTCTTTCTTCTTTCATCTCATCGATAATTTCTTCAAATCTGCTTTTTGCTAATCCCATAACTACATCAGAATACATTTGTATAAATCGGCGATATGAATCATAAGCAAAGCGAGGATTTCCTGTAATTTTGGCTAGGCCAGCTACAACCTCTTCATTTAACCCTAGATTAAGAATCGTATCCATCATTCCCGGCATAGAAACCCTAGCTCCAGATCTAACAGAAACTAATAAAGGATTTTTCTTGTCCCCAAATTTTTTACCAGTAATTTCTTCTAGTTTAACTAAAGCATTGTTTATTTCTTCAATAATTCCTTCAGAAAGCTTTTCAGAATTTTGATAGTAATAAGTACATGCCTCAGTTGTTACCGTAAATCCCTGTGGTATTGGTAGACCTAATTTAGTCATTTGTCCTAAATTTGCTCCTTTTCCTCCACAAAGATTTCTCATTGTTTCATCAGTTTCTGTAAACATAAAGACGAATTTTTTAATTTCCATATATATCCTCCTATTTTGTATTGCCTTTCTCTAACATAATTATAGCATAGATGACTTAAAAAACAAGAAATAGTTTTGTATAAGCCTTTTCATATTTCCTCTTCATCATAATAATCTAAAAAATTATAATCCTTATCTTTAAAATGCCATTTCATAACACAATTCAAATTGACATTTTCAGCACTTGAATAAATACATTTTTCTACATCTTTAAAATCCTTTTTCAAATTCTTAATCATCTCTTTAACTTCTCTCCTCTTTGAAGGAAGCTCACTTCTGGCAATTCTACAACCACAATTCATCGCCTTAATTTCACAATAATCGATGTAATTTATTATATCTTTTTCTTCAATATAGACCATCGGCCTAATTAACTCCATCCCAGGATGATTTGTTGATTTTAATTTAGGAACCATCGTTTTAAATGTCCCTGCATATAAAATGTTTAAAAGTGTCGTTTCAATAACATCGTTGAAATGATGACCAAGGGCTATTTTATTACATCCTTGTTCAATAGCAAAATCATATAAGAATCCTCGACGCATTTTGGCACACAAATAACATGGCTGATCTTTTCCTAATAATTCTGAAACATGAAAAACATTAGATTCTTTAATAATTATAGGAATTCCCATCTTTTCAGCATTTTCTTTAAGTCTGATTAAATTCTCTTCGTTGAATCCTGGATTCATAACCAAGTATTTTACATCGAAATCAATTTTCCC
>JAQUYR010000009.1:3528-28887 GCA_028691715.1 Bacilli bacterium
GCATCTTTACCATTTGTTGGAGTGAATGTAATGGTAAATTTAGGCATATCTGCTTCATCAATAATAGTTCTGTCATCTAATGTGAAGTAATCTTTTACTAAATTATAATTTACATTATAAACAAAAACTTCGAATTTAATCTTTTCCTCAAGATCAGCATCAGCACTAGGTTGATAGTAATAATAAGCCCGATAAATTGCTAAGGTGAACATATCATTACCGGCTGTATTTTTTATCGTTTCTAAATATAATGGTTCTTCATCATAATAATAATTTTCAAATTGGCGATAATTTTTAATCCTTCCTTCACTAGTGATAATTCCGCTATTTAAACTCGCTTTAAATTTCGAAGCTACTGTTGTGTTGGTTTCTGGTTCGTATCTAACTGCTACTCCATACCAGCCAATCATAAAAGCTCCGACTAATGGCAATATAATAGCAATTATCAGAATAATAATTTTTTTCATAATTGTCTCCTTTTAGGTATCTCAAATATTATACCACATTTTTCTTTTTTTTCAACAATTTCCTTAAAGTTTCCCGCTATCATCTAACCATAATCAGTAGTTTAATTAATTAATGTTTCTTTCTTTTCTTGTGGTTTAGTTAAATATACTGCCCCAATCCCTAAAAAGGCAATCGTTTGAATAAAACCAAATAAATCAGAGAATTCTATAGAAGTTCCATCATAGTTATTGATAAACAATCTTATTATTATCAATATAACTAAAATTCCTAATAATAAAAACAAAAAGTTTGCTCTTTGCTTTTTACCAAATAGATCAATAATTGTTATAATAATCATCCCTAAAACAATTATTGAATAGAGACCATTAATATTAAGATCAAAAATAACAGAAATTTCTGTATTACCGCTTACTACTGAAGAAATAAAATTCACAGTCGTAATGATTTCTAGAGTCTCTATCCACAAAAAAATAATAATTAACATTACATTAACAATTTTTTTCTGATCAAATAACATTAAAATTATTACTGGAAAATATTCTAAAATCATTATAATAGCTAATAAAAAACCATTTTTTTCTTTTAAAATTGAATCCACTATAATGGTGAGTAAAAGCAATACCCCTAGCAAAACTATTGTTGTTTTTGTTTTCATTGATTAACCTCGCTATATATTATACTCTATTCCTTCAAATAATAAAAGCAAAAAAATAAAATTCAAAAAATATTTTTAAAAAGTATTGTATTTTTTTGAATAATATAATATAATAGTATTATGAAAGGAGAAATGACATGGAAATACAATGGTTTTCTAAAAATTTACAAGGTGTTGTTACTATTTATGAAACTAACATAACTCTCAATACAGTTGCTAGTTCTTATTTTAAAAACGCCTATGCCACTTTAATTGGATTCAACAAGGCAGAAAATGTTTTATTAATTAAAGCGCTAAATAAAGAAGAAGCTACATTAGGAAACTATGGGCCTTCTGATTTACACGATATTTCAATCAAACCTAGTTATGGAAGAATTAACGGGAAAGGGATCGTTAAAAATGTTTGTGAACTTTTTCCTTTAGACTTTGAAAAACAAAATCTTTACAAATTTAACTGTAGTTGGGACGAAACCAACAAATATCTTAAAATTTTCTTGAAGGAGGAATTAAAATAATGGAATGGTTCAACTGGGTAATGCTTGGTATTTGGGCCTTGATTTTTGTTGTCACACTAATAATTGAATTGAGCACTGCGGATTTAACAACTATTTGGTTTTGTCTAGGATCTCTTGTTGCTTTATTGTGTGCTGCTATTCCTCTTAACCCAGCAATTCAAGTTTTTATTTTTATTGGGGTCTCAGTAATCTTGTTATTTGCTACAAAGCCTTTAACAAAGAAAATGATGAACAGAGATATAATCAGAACAAATGCTGATAAAATTGTTGGTATGATTGGTGTAGTTACAAAAACTATTTTCCCAAATGAAATTGGTGAAATAAAAGTTGACAATAATGACTGGCGTGCTATCTGCAACGAAGGAGTTACTGTCGAAGTTGGCGATAAAATATTGGTTAGTGCTGTTAGTGGGAACAAAGCTGTTGTCACAAAGGTAAATAAATCATCGGACATTGAAATTATATAATATAAGGAGGAAATTTAAATGTTTTTAGCTGGTGAAGCCTTAGGTATCATCCTAGGGATTGTTGCTTTAATTATTGTTATTGTTATTGCTTCTAGTTTTAGAATTGTTTCACAGGCAAATGCGTATGTCATTGAGAGGTTAGGAACTTATTATACTACATGGGGAACTGGTATCCACTTCCTTACTCCAATATTCTTAAGAATAGGTAAAAAAGTTTCTCTAAAAGAACAAGTTATGGATTTTGATCCTCAACCTGTTATCACAAAGGATAACGTTACAATGCAGATTGACACTGTTGTCTTCTTTACAATTACCGACCCAAAAGCTTATACTTATGGTGTTGATAATCCAATATTCGCCATCGAAAAATTAACTGCTACTACTTTGCGTAATATCATTGGTGAAATTGAACTTGATGCCACTCTTACAAGTCGTGATTTGATTAATGCTAGAATGAGAGAAATTCTAGATATCGCTACTGACCCATGGGGTATTAAAGTTAATCGTGTGGAGCTTAAAAATATTCTTCCCCCAAAAGACATTCGTGATGCCATGGAAAAACAGATGCGTGCTGAACGTGAACGTCGTGAATCAATTCTTAGAGCTGAGGGTGAAAAAAGATCCGCTATCCTTCAAGCTGAAGGTATTAAACAGTCTTCAATTCTTCAAGCTGAAGCTAAGAGACAAGTACTTATAGAAGAAGCTGAAGGTACAAAAACTGCTGCTATTCTTGAAGCTCAAGGTGAAGCTCAAGCTATTCTAGAAGTCCAAGAGGCAAAAGCAAAAGGTATCGAATTGATTAAAAAAGCCGGAGCAGATCAAGCTGTATTAACTATTAAAGCTTATGAGGCTTTAGCTGAGATGTCTAAAGGTCAAGCAACAAAGATTATTGTCCCTTCAAACATCCAAGGATTAGCTGGATTAGCCACATCTTTATCTGAAATAGTTAAAGAGAAATAGTATTTATGAAAAGTCACTAGTTTCTAGTGGCTTTTTTATTTAGATTTTTATGATAAATAGTTTGATTTTAAAATCAATATAAGTTAAAATAAATTCATATAAGGAGGATTTAAATGAAAGATTTTGAAATTTCCATCATTAAAACGCTTCGTTCTATTTCAACTCCCTTTATCGATGGTTTGTTACAGGCAATAACCTTCCTTGGTGAACAATATGTTTTAATTGCTTTACTTGCTGTTATCTACTTCGTTATCGATAAAAAGGCTGGTCAAAGAATAGCTTATGCGATTTTTACTTCTCTCTCTCTCAACGGATCAATTAAAGGTCTGGTCAAATACGAAAGGCCTTTTGTATATGATACTAGTTATCAACCTGTGCGAGTAGAAACAGCAACAGGATATTCATTTCCAAGCGGCCACACTCAAAACGCTTCTGTGACATATACTTCTATTGCCTTAAATTTCAAGAAAAAGTGGCTTTATTGGGTTGTTGGAATAATAATTTTTTTGATTGGCATCTCAAGAGTTGGTTTAGGAGTTCATTACCCAAAAGATGTTATTGTTGGCTGGATTCTAGGAATTGGTTGTGCTATTCTATGCAACTATCTTCATATAAAATTTGAAAACAATCTGAAGAAAAGAACTTTACTATATTTGATAACTTTTATTATCTTCTTACCTTTTGTTTTTATTTTTTGGAGAAATTCATTTTCGGAAATAGAAATATATCGTGATTTCTATACAGGATATGCTATGTTTGGTGGTTTTATCGCTGGTAGTTTCCTTGAAGGTAAATATGTTGATTTCAACTGCAAAAATCCATTATCAATTAAATTAATAAGACTTGGAGGAGCTATTATTTGTGTAGCCTTAACTCAATTTGGCCTTGACTTTATTTTCCCTGAAGGATATATTTTACTAGATATACTGCGTTATTTCTTGGTTTCCTTTGTAACATTAGGACTTTACCCAGTTCTCTTTAGAAAAACATTGTTTAAAAAGAATACTATATAAATATAAAGAAAGAACATAGCTTTAAATAGCTATGTTTTTCTTTACAAAAATAAGAAGAGGGGAAAGAAAAAATTAGCCATTGTTAATTTAGTGGTCATGGCAAAACTATAATCAGTTACCACTTCTACATTGTAGATATATTTTTTACTTTCATTTCTTTATTAACTGGTTTTTTACTACCATACATTAATTATATCCTTTTTTCTTAAAGTTATCTTAATAAAAACAAAAAAGAGAAATTTAAATTTTTCTCTTTTATTTTCCTAAACAAAATTTAGAAAACAACTCCTTTACCAATTCATCGCTGCTTTCTTCTCCAATAATTTCACCTAAAAAATGCCAAGCAGCATTTATATCTATTTCAACAACATCAATTGGTAAATTACGATTTAGTCCTTCTAAACAATCCTCAATTGACTTTTTAGCTTGCTTTAGTTTGGCTATTTGTCGGGCATTTCCGATATAAGAAGCATCGATATTATTGATATTCCCCAACTTACATTCCTCTTTTATCCTCTTTTCCAATTTTTCAATATCTTTTTCCTTAAAAGAAGAAAGAAGAAGATAGTTATCAAGTATTGTGAGATCGATTTTCTGAGTAAGGTCCTCTTTGTTTACAACAATAATTCTTTTTTTATTTTTTGTGAGATCTAGAAGTCTTTCATCATCTTCCTCTAGTGGTGAGCTATAGTCAAAAACCAGAATAATTAAATCTGCCATTTCAATGGCTTCTCTAGTCTTCTGAATTCCGATCTTTTCTACAATATCACTGGCATCTCTCATTCCGGCGGTATCAATTAAGTTTAGAATTATACCTCCTATATTTGTTCTTCCCTCAACAATATCTCTAGTTGTCCCGGCAATATCGGTTACTATGGCCTTCTCCTCTTTCAAAATTGCATTCAACAGGCTTGACTTCCCAACATTTGGTTTACCAATAATCGCTGTTTTTATTCCTTCTTTGATTACAATTGATGTTTCACATTTCTTTAGGATTTCTTCAATTTCATCATTTAATTTCTCTATTGTTGGTTTTAATACTTCATTAGATATTAGTTGTTCATCTTCATACTCAGGATAATCAATATTCACTTCTATTTTAGCGATACAATTGAGTAACTCCTGCCTAAAGTTAACTATCATTTTTTTTATATCCCCTCTTAACCCTACATTGGCCATTTTTAAATTGGCTTTTGTTTTTGCTTCAATGACATCCATTACAGCTTCGGCTTGAGTTAAATCTATTCTCCCGTTGAGGAAAGCCCGTTTTGTAAACTCACCAGCTTCTGCCAGTCTAGCACCTTTTGTAAGGATTAATTCTAAAATTTGATTTGTAACAAATACTCCTCCATGGCAACTTATTTCAACAACATCCTCTTTGGTATATGTTTTAGGAGCCAACATAACTCCCACTAAAACTTCATCAATAATTTCATTTCCATTGATTATATGTCCATAGTGCAGTGTGTGAGTTCTTACCTTTTCTAAATCTTTGCCTTTAAAAACACTATTTACAATAGCAACAGACTCGTTCCCACTGAGCCTTACAACAGAAATTCCTCCATTTCCAGAAGGAGTAGATATCGCAACAATTGTATCATTCATATTTTCACCCACTCTCATCTAGAATAAACCTGTTATATTTCCCTGATAATCAATATGCATTTTTTCAGCCGCTGGATGTTTTCCTAATCCTGGCATTAATAACATTTCACCAGCAAGTGCCACTATCATTTTGGCACCTGTTCTAATCTCAATATCATTAATTGTTATTTCAAAATCTTCAGGAGCCCCAAGTAATTTTGGATTATCACTTAAAGAATATTGTGTTTTTGCTATTACAACTGGTAGATTTTCCAAACTACGATTTTTTATTTCTTTAAGAACTTCTATAGCTTTATTACTGAAAACAACACCTTTTGCTCCATATATTTTAGTTGCTATTTTATATATTTTATCTTCTATGCTATCTTCTAATTCATAAGCGTATGAAAATTCATTCTTTTCTTGGCAAAGATTGATTACTTCTTCAGCTAAAGTAATCGCTCCCTTACCTCCTTTGCTCCAGACTTCTACGATCACGGCCTTTATTCCTTTTTTTTCTACCACTTTCTTTATTGTTTCTATTTCTTCATCTGTATCGCTAGTAAATTTATTTATAGCAACAACTAATGGTAACTTATATACTTCTTTTATATTTTTAATATGCTTTAATAAATTAGAAATTCCCCTTAAAACGCCTTCAACATTCTCAGCATCTATTTCATCTTTATCAATTCCCCCATGTATTTTTAAAGCTCTGACAGTAGCGACAAGAACAACAGCACTAGGAATCACCTTCATCTTTCTACATTTTAAATCAAGAAATTTTTCTGCGCCTAAATCCGCTCCAAATCCCGCTTCACTCACCACATAATCTCCAATCTTTAAAGCTGTACTGGTCGCTATAATGCTATTACATCCATGAGCAATGTTTGCAAATGGACCACAGTGTATCAATGCTAAATTCTTTTCCAATGTTTGAACAATATTAGGTTTTATTGCTTCCTTCAATAATATTGCCATGGCTTCGTTAGCTTTTAGATCCCTTGCAGTAATAGGAAGGCCTTCTTTACTATAGGCAATTGTAATATCTCCTAGATTCTCTTTCAACTCTTCAATATCTCTTGATAAACACATTATCGCCATTACTTCACTAGCAGCAGTAATGTTAAACTTTTCTTTTCTGGCTACTTCCTTTTTTGAACCTCCATTACTGACAATAACACTTCTTAAGGCACGATCATTTAAGTCTAAACACCTGTTAAATACAATTCTATTTTCGTCAATATTTAAAGCATTCCCCTGAAAAATGTGATTATCAATGAGAGAACACAGAAGATTATTCGCTGTTGTAATGGCATGAAAATCACCATTAAAATGAAGATTTATATCCTCCATAGGAACTACTTGTGAATATCCTCCCCCAGTAGCACCTCCCTTTATACCAAAAACAGGTCCTAAAGAGGGTTCACGTAAAGCTAGAACGGTGTTTTCCCCCAACATATTTAGGGCATCGCTCAATCCTATGCTGACTGTTGTTTTTCCTTCTCCAGCTGAGGTTGGGTTGATTGCTGAAACAAGAATCAATTTACCTTTTTCAGAACCTTTTATTTTCTCATAATCGATTTTAGCTCGGTATTTACCATATGATTCTATAATATTACTTTTAATTTGATACTTTCTAGCAATATTTTTTATTGCCACCATTTTAATACTGTGAGCTATTTCAATATCTGTCATTACTTTTCCTCCATATATTATATATATCATTATTAATATAGAATTAAAAATTTTACTATAAAAGATAACTTTTCTTATATCTTTGTTATACTCTTTTTTATGCCAAAAGTCAACTTATACCCCCTGGTATTAACTATATAAATGTTTTTTTTGTCACAATAAAATTATAATAATTCTTTTATTTACTGGGTATTCATGATATAATAAATTACCTAACATAGAGGAGGGATAAAAAATGATTGCTTTTGATTTATCGAAAATGCAAAGTGAAGCATCTAAAAAAATCACTGTAGACTTTTTGACAGACTTCATTTACAACTCTATTTCTTTTGAAACTAGCTCTGTGTCTCTAGAAGAGATTAAAAAAATCATCAATGGTGATATTGATGGCCTTGAAGAAAGGAAAGTTACAATAGTTAATAATAATCTAAATGGCTTTTTGTTTATGCTTGACTTACTGGAAAAAGAAGAAGCTTTTACCGAAAATAAACTTAAAGATCTTCATGAAATAATCATGAAAGACTTAGGCGTTGGCGGACTTTATCGCAATGTTGATATTTCAGTAAATGGATCTAACCATACTCCACCAAGTTATATTAAAGTTTATGACAGAATGAAAAAATATTTTGACATTATTAATGGCCCTACTGAAAATGTTGAAGAACAAATCGCTTTTAGTCATCTGCAGTTAATGAAAATTCATCCTTTCTTAGATGGTAATGGTAGGTGTGCTAGAATAGTTCTTAATTATGAACTTTTAAAAAATGGATTCAATCCTTTCGTTTTAAAATATAGTAAAAAAGATGAATATTTCCAATGTTTAGAGGAATTCAAAGTTAATAAGAATATTCTTCCTTTTATAGAATTCATAAAAGGGTAATAATATAAATAAAAAATGGTTGATTTATCAACCATTTTATTTTGCTTCTATAATTAAAACTCTATTTGGTTCTTCGCCCTCAGAATATGTCTTAACATCTTTCCATGAAGAAAGTTTGTTATGAACTATTTTTCTTTCGTAAGCGTTCAAACCATCTAATTTGACCGCTTGTTTTGTTCTAGCTACCTGTTTCCCATATTCAACCGCCATGCTTTCAATATTTTTTTCACGACGCTTCTTATAACCACCTACATCGACCAAAACAGTTTTTAATTCATCTTTCTCATAATAATTATTTACAATTATTGATACAAGCATTTGTAAAGCTATTAGGTTACGAGAATTTTTACCAATTAAATACCCATTATATTCCCCAGCATCAATGCTAAATTCAACGCTGTCTTCTCGTTCTTTCTTTTCAATAAGACCATCTATTCCGTTTGTATCTAATATCATTTGAATATATTCTTTTCCCTTGGTGATACCATCAGTAGTTACTTTTACTTCAACTTCTAATTTTCCACCAATTCCTAAAAACCCTTTTGTCTCTTTAACAATATTGACTTCAAAATTGTCTTCACTGATTCCCAACTCTTTAACAGCTAATTCTTTAGCTTCATCAATTGATTTTACTTCATATATTCTAGTTTTCATTGTAGATCTCCTATTTCTTCATCTTTGTTCTTAGTTTTTCTAATCTTTTCTCACTTGATTTAAACCCTAAATAGCTTTGTAGTGTTGAATAAATATTACCAACAAACCAATACAAACCTAAAGCGGCAGGACTAGTAATGATGAACACTACCATCATAACAGGCATACCATACATCATAATCTTCATCATCATATCTGTTTGCTTTTGCTGTTCTGTTCTTTCAGGACGACGATAAGCAGGTAGATCAGATTGCATTTTAGCTTTTTGTTTATTCTGTCTTTTTGTGATTAATATTTGACTTCCAAGTTGAGTAAGTCCTACTAGTATTGCTAGAATGTAAATTCCAGTTTCTTGCCAGCCACCAGCACTTTTATCTTGGAAAAGATTTATTCCAAAGAAAGTTGTATTCATAAAATCGAAATCAAAGACTAACTTAGTAATTCCTAAGTTTGTTGCTACTTCTGGATTTGCTGCAAGATAAGAAGAAGTTGTTGAAGGTATTCTTCTTAAAGTATTGAAGAAGGAAATGAAGATAGGTAATTGCAAAAGCGGCATTAAACATCCACTAAAACCAATTCCGTATTTTTTATATAATTGCATCATTTCCATTTGTTTCTTTTGTTGACTTTCTTGATCAGTTCTTTCAGCATATCTAGCTTCGATTTTTGCCTGTTCTGGACCAATCAATTGCATTTTAAGTGACATGTCGTTGGATTTAGCATAAATTGGCCAAGCGGCTGTTCTAACAACAATTGTTGAGAAAACAATTGCAAGTCCATAATTTCCAAAAGCTATTGATTTTCCAAAAGCCCACATTAAGGCAGTCATTGGCCAGACAATGAAATCCCATGAAGGAAATTTAAATCCATATATTGGTTCATATACTATAGTTGTTGCTGTTTTTGTACAACCACTAAGGACAAACAAACCAATTAAAAGCAGTGCAGCAATAATGTATTTGGCATTATTTTTTTTCATTTTTATTCTCCTTTTTTATTTTACTTAACAGGTAAGATAAATTTTCATATTTTTCTTGAAAGGATAAATCTAGTACTGTTTTTTTTACAATGATTAATGCTTTAATTCCTTTTTTTTCACTTACAGTTTTACTAACAATCTCTTTTACAACTCTTTTTTCGTGGTTTCTTATAACTGCACACCCAACTTTTTTGGAAACAGAGATAGCTATCTTCATATCTCCATCCCATAATTGATAGTAAACAGCATAAAATTTATTCCCCACACTTTTTCTAAGAGCCATAATCTTTTGAATTTCATAGCTTTTTTTTAAACTGTATCTTCTATTCATTATTTCCTCCAATCAGCAACAAAAAAGACCACTAGTATTTCTGATTGACATACAAGTGGTCCAAGTTTTTTACTTTTTGTTATGCTGTTAATTGTTTTCTGCCTTTTCTACGTCTATTAGATAAGACAATTCTTCCACCAACAGTTGCCATACGGGCACGAAATCCATGAGTTTTGATATGTTTCATTTTGTTTGGTTGGTATGTTCTTTTCATATAGAGCACCTCCTATACTAAACCATGCTTGTACATTATACTACAAACTAAGTTTTAAGTCAAATGTTTTTTTCTTTTTATTTACCCTAATAAAGTTGCTAAATCAACTTTATAGAACACCTCAGTTACGTTTTTATTATTATCAGTATAATAAGCCTTAACATAAACATATTCGATATCTATTGTTTTGTTTGCTTTGCTAGTCATAGAGACTGTCGCTGCTTCAGTACTAAAATAGAAATAATTATACAATCCACCAATTGGATAGATTTCTTTATCTTTTGTTACAATGAATGCTTGATAATCGAAATGAAATTTTTCTCCAGGGTTATTAAATGTTATTGTGTTTGTAAATGTATAATTAGATGAATCACTTACTGGTTCATTTGCTTTAACAGTAAATGAAAACTTACCAGCAAACACATTCAAGTCTTTAAATTTAGAACTTCCCAGTTCACTTTTCTTCAATTCTATAATTTCTTCAGCAAAAGTTACTGTTCTATCTAAAACTTCTGTTTCGCTTTTATTAATCTTATATTGGATTTTACCGAATATTTTTTCATAGGCTCCACCACCAACAGTCTGATTGCTCATCATTGTGTGAATAGTTGGGGCACTTGTTGAACTCCAATAATCTGTTCCTGAGATATAATCTACAGAACCTTCTTTATCTAATCCGCTAAATTGAAATCTAACATTGTTTAATGCTGTTGCATAATTGTTGTATATATATGCAGCAAACGAATGTTTAACTGTTACATTCCCATTGGCATCGCTTGTGATAGAATTAGTAGATTTTATATAAGGATCTATTTCATAATTATAAGCTAGGTGTTCATAATCAGGAACTACTACATAATTATACTTAGGGAAGAATGAATACAAGGCCCAAAATATAATAGCAGCGTATGCTGTTGTTAGAAGAATGATAGCAAGTCCATTCAACTTATTAGGAAATGTTAAAATCCCACATGTTTTTTCTTTTTTTATTTCTGCTTTTTTTACTTTATTACTTTCCATTTTAATCACTCAGCAAATTTATAAATTTGCTGTCTCCATTCACTATTTTTTAACACTGTTAATATTTTACCACAAAAAAACTTTTTTGCAATATTTTTTTTCTTTTCATTATTTTTTCTTTCTATATTATATATAAACTCATATTTGCTTTGTCTTTTTCTTTCAACTTATTAACTTTTGATAATTTTTGGAAAACATAACCTATTTACTCCTCATTTTTTCTACTGTTGATATGTGGAAAAGTTTTTTCACTTTTTTGTTTATTATTATTTGATTCTGTGATATTATTTATGTATAGAATAATTGAGAGGGGTTTTTTTATGCGTGGTGCTATCACTCTTTGGCAGGAAACCCTCAATCTACTAAAACAAGAAATAAACGAAGATGATTTTAATTCCTTGTTTTCAGAATTAAATGAGGTTTATAAAACCGAAGGAGGATATATTTATATCCTAGTCTTACGTCCTTTCGATAAATTTAGGATTGAGAAGTTTTATGTTACAAAATTAAATAGTCTAGTGGCAACAATTTCTGATGATCTTGTAAAATTTAAGTTCATCACTAAAGCTGAAGCCGATAAAGAACAAGAAAATCTTCTAAAAGAACCTTTGCAGACTCCTGTTCTTAGCCACGCTACTAGAACTTTGTCACCAACTTATACATTTAACACTTTTGAAGTAGGTGAGAGCAATCGGTTTGCTTTTATTTCAGCGATGAAAACAGCAGAATCAGCAGAATCATCTGAAAAAATGTATAATCCTTTATATATTTTTGGTGATGTCGGTCTTGGAAAAACACATCTTATGTCGGCTATCGGTAATTATATTTTAGATAATAAGATAAATGCTAAAATCCTTTATGTGAGCAGCCAAAAGTTTGCTGAAGACTATTTCTTGGCAACCAACAAAAAGAAAGGTGCTGGAGATGGTGTTGAAAGAATTGAAGCTTTTTATTCAAAATATCGAGATGTAGATGTCTTATTAGTAGATGATATTCAATTCTTGCAATCAAAAAAATGGTCACAAGAAGAATTTTTCAAGGTTTTCGAACATCTTGTTGGTTTAAATAAACAAATTGTTATTACTTCTGATAAACCTGCTAACGAATTGACAGAAATAATGCCAAGATTAAGATCTAGATTTAATTGGGGCTTATCTGTTGATATAAAGCATCCAGATAAAAACTTAAGAGTTAATATTTTAAAAAGTAAACTGTCAACTTTGATTAAAGATCCAAGCGATGTTCCTTTGGAAGTTTTAGAACTCTTAGCTGAATATTTTCCTAATAACATTCGTGACTTAGAAGGCGCATTAAGAGGTTTTGTTACATATTGTATATGCCTTAATATCCCTTTTACCATTGAAAACATGTTTGTAGCTCTTGAAACAACATTACCGAAGGATAAGGATTCAAAAAATCTTTCATCTTCTTCAAAAATAATCGACTTAACAAAAAACACTGTTGCTTCTTACTATAAAATCACTGTTTTTGAACTTACATCTCAAAGCCGAAAACAAAAAATAACTTATGCTCGACATATTGCGATGTTTATTCTACGAAATAAATTTAACATTCAATTGAAGACAATTGGTGAGAGTTTTGGCAATCGCGATCATGCAACAGTTTCTTATGGTATAGATAAAATTGTTTTCATGCAAGAAAGTGACCCATTGGTTAAAAATGATATTGAAATTCTTATGAAAAATATCGAAAAATAAGTAGTTTTCCACTTTTCCACACGACTAATAATAAGTATAATAAAAAAATATATTATAAAAGGAGCTAATTATGATTTTTACAATTAACAGAGACCTCTTATTACAGAATCTGACTTCTGTTAGTAAGGCCTTGTCAACAAAAGCCCAAATGCCTGTATTAACAGGAATTAAAATTGAAGTAGCCGATAATAAGGTATTGTTAACAGCATCAAATAGTGAAATCTCAATACAAGCATGTATTGAAGATAAAAAACACTTAAAAGTTGAAGAAGAAGGAACCTTTGTAGCTCCAGGAAAATATTTGATTGAATTGGTTAAAAAAACTGAAGCAAAAGAAATTTATTTCGAGTCTTTTGAGGATAATGCTATTAAAATATTGGCTGATAAGAGTAACTTTACTCTTAATGTTCTTTCTAAGGATGACTATCCACTGATTTCTTTTGGTGAATCGCCAACATTTATAACCCTTGATGCTATTAATTTAAAACAAATAATAAGAAAAACAACATTTGCGGTTTCTTTATCGGAATCTAGAGTCATATTAACTGGTGTTTCTGTTGCCACTTCTGGTAATCTACTAGAAGTAGTTGCTACAGATAGTTATAGATTAGCAAAGAAACAAATGAACTTTAATGTTGAATACCCCGAAATAAAAGTTGTAATTCCTGGTAAGAGCCTGGATGAATTGAATAAAATAGTAGATGAAGGGGAAACATTAGTAGAAATTCACATAAGTCATACTAAAGCTTTGTTTAAATATAAGAATTTACTGTATCAAACAAGATTAATTGATGGCACTTTCCCCAATACAAACAGCTTGATACCATCAGAATTCTTGACAAGCATAAAATTTAATAAAAATGAATTGATTTCAGCAATTGAGAGAGCTGCAGTATTTACTAGTATGGATTCCTCAAATATAATTAAATTAACATTAAACAGTGATAAAACAGTTGAAATAGCTTCAACAACTAATGAAATAGGAGCTGCACAAGAGGAACTTAATCCAATAGAGTGTACAAATGTTGTTCCATTCCAAATAGCATTTAGTTCTAAATACTTTCTTGAAGCAATTAAATCGTTTGATTCCACTGAGATAACTGTTCATTTCACAGGAGAAGTAAGACCATTTATTATTTCTGGTGAATATGATCGTAATTTAATTCAATTAATATTACCTGTTAGAGTATCATAAATAAAAAAAGAGCACTATTGAAGTGCTTTTTTTATTTAAGTAAATACATATATAAATATATATTTACAGTTTTAGTCGACATTGATTAGTTTGAATAGTTCTAAAAGGTCATCATTCAACAAGTTCTTAGCATTTTGATCATATCTATCAAGTGTAGTTTTATCAAAAACACTGATTCCTTCAGCTTGAAGGTTCTTAATTATTGATTTTTCCTGTAATGCTGGTAAAACAATAGCATCCTTAGTAAATTCTTTAGCTTGTTCTTGAAGTTTATCCAAAGAAATCTTAGGAGCTCTTCTGTTTTTGCTATATCCATTAGGAATTATATACTTTATTCTCGACAAATCGATGTCATTATCAATAAAATATTGGATTGTATTGAAAAAACCACCCAAACCTAAGCTATCAAGGCCAACAACAATTAAAATATGATCACTCATTTCTAGCAAAACTTCAGTCAAACGATTACTAGATGGAGGAAAATCAACAAAAATGTAGTCAAAATAGGTATTACACTCAGAAATGAGCCTTTTTATTACTTTTTCTTGATTTCTTTCCAGGGTTAACTTCATTGAAAGCTTATCGGTATTTAAAGTCTTGATTAAATACAGGTTTTCTCTGGCCTCAATCAGGATATCTCCCAATTCAGCGTGACCTGCAAGCCAAAATTCAAGGTAATTATCGTTGACATCGAATATTTTTTCATCAACACCAAAGATTTTAAAGATACTATTCTGATCATCAGCGCTAATAATTAAAACTTTTTTGCCTAAAGATGCATAATAGTGAGCCAAAAAACCAATAAAGGTACTTTTTCCAACTCCACCCTTTTTACAGAAAGTAGAAACAACAGACATTATAATCCCTCTCTTTCTAGTTTTTCGAGTACAGCTTCCTCAACATATTGAGAGAATTGCAATCCTTTCTTAGCAGCAGCAATTTTAACTTTGATGCGTATTTCTTTTTCCATAACAGCTGTATACTTTTCTTTGTCACTGCTAGTGGCTGGTTTTACAGGAGTTGCCAACGGGTTCTCTCGTTTTTGAAAAGGGAATGCACGGTTATTCATAATGATAATCCTCCTTACTTTGATTAATTATGTATATACGTTTATACATATTTATTTATATATGTAATAATGTATATACGTTTATACATATATACATCTAAAACATCATTTTTTAAGTGTTTTTGTTGTTTTTACAGCTTGAAAAGATACTTTTTATTATTGTAAAAAACGATTTAAGTCAGTAGAAACCAAAAAAACAAAGATTTAAAAACCCAACGTTTATCAATTGAAAATGCAACACCTTTGAAACATCCTTAAATTTGCGTTTAAATCGTTTTTTTATAAAAATAGGTAAACTTATTAGGACCACCATGTTAAAAACAAACCGCTAAAAATTTCGAGGGGTGAATTTCTTCAAAAAAACAGCGTAGAATTCCGAAAAACCATTAAAAATGGTGAAACTGGCCACATTTCCTAAGCGCATGTACATATATATGTAAATAAATAAAAACACAAATATGTATAGAGGTAAATACGTATATAAATTTGTATGTATTTATTTAAAGACGTGCTCAGGCGAAAAATAAAAACCAGCATCAAATTAAGATTTAAAAGGAAATTGAAAACACAAATGTTAAAAAACAACTCAAAAATTCATAAAAAACACAAACAATAAAGAGTCCTTTTAACATGTTCAATTATACAATATTTTACCTTTGAAATCAATACATTTATACATATTTATGTAAATATTTATAGAGACTTAAGAATAATATCAGGAATAAAGAAAGAAAAGGATCTATGGAGAATATAAATAATTTCTATATATGCAAATACTGTAAAAGCAATAGACTAAAAAGAGAAAATAAGGATTGTTTATAGGTTTACTCCAATTAAATATGATGAAAAACTTAGGAATATAAATAAAAAGGATACAAAAAGAGAAAAATAAAGATTATTATTTTAAAAAGATTATTGAATAAATAAATATTTATGTATATACATATGTTATCTGCAATGAATATATAAATTATAGCTACATTTTAAATGATAAAAAGAAAAAAGTATTAAATATTAAAACAAATAATATTTATTTTTTGCTTTTTAATTATTTATATAAGTATATACATATATGCTTTTTATTTTATAGGAAGAACTTAGAGGAAAGAAAATTATTAATTCTACTACACTTTATAATATTTAATAGTTATTATTCGAAAAAAGGAAAGATAATAGTAATTAATCATCTAGGTATCTGATCTTTATCTTTTACAATATATAAATAAATATGTATATAAATACGAATTTTAGTTTAATAAATAAAAACTTTTTGCTTATTCTATTTGCTTATTTATAAAGAGAGAAAATAAAGCTTAAAAAATACATTATAAAATCCTAAACGATTTCTTTTTGATCATCTTAATTTATATATGTATATATGTATATGCGTATGTTTATAAGATTTTGTATGAATCGTGAATTCCTAATTTAACAATTATAGTCACATTTTTTATTATTACATCTAAAGAAGGTCTTAAATATGGTCTTTAAAGAATAAATATATATGTATATACGTATATAAAGAGCAGAATAAACAAAAAAAGCATTTTTTGAATTCCTGAAAAGATAAATACATAGCAAAGGTCCTTAAATAAGGAAGAATGCTTTTTTGAAAAGAGTTTATATTTAAAACAAACAGATAAAATTAAAACTGCAATTTCAAGTAGAAAAAGGATAAAAAACGAATGATTTTTGTGGAAAACGTGTTGAAAGATTAAAAATAGTAAAAACGGTAAAGAAAAAGCCATTTTTTTACCTAAAAAGCCGAAATTTTAGTTCTGGTCGTTTTTGCAATAAAAAAACATCTTATTACAATATTTTTGAAAAAAACTCGATTACAGCCAAAAAAAAGCGCCGAAAATCAAAAGCACCAAAAAAAGTTAAAAAAAGACTAGCAAAAATGAAGGTTTTGTGTTATAATAAGTATATTAAAATAGAGGGAAAAGATATGGTAAAAATAACAATAAAAACGGAATATATTACCCTTGGGCAATTCCTTAAATTTTCCGGAATAATAGATAATGGAGGGCAAACAAAGAGTTTTCTGTCCAGTGAAAAAGTATTGGTTAATGATGAACAGGAACAAAGAAGAGGAAGAAAACTCTATGATGGGTATATTGTGACCGTTTTAGGAAAGAAATATAGTATAGGTAAAGAAAATGTTCTATCTTAAGGAGATATCTCTCAAGGATTTCAGATGTTATAGGACATATACAGAGAAATTCATACCTGCTATCAACATAATAGTTGGAGATAATGCTGTTGGTAAGACAAGTCTAGTAGAAGCTATTTATTGTTTAGGGCTGACTAGATCCCATAAAGCAACAAATGATAGTGAATTGATCAGAGAAGGAAACGAATATACAATAATAAAGGGTTTCTTTAATAACGAGGAAGAAGACGATGAAATTATTCTTTCTATCTCAAATAATGGTAAGCGCATAAATAAAAACAATAAAATTGAGGCAAGTCTGAGCAAGTATTTAGGGTATTTTAGTGCAATTATTTTTTGTCCTGAAGATCTAAACCTTATAAATGGAGCTCCGATGAGTAGAAGAAAGTTTCTAGATGTTAACATAGGGCAGATAAATAAACAGTATTTAAAGTATTCTATCAATTATAAAAAGATACTAAAGCAGAGGAATGAAGTGTTAAAGCATTTAGGCGAAAATGAAAAATTTGATGATAGAATATTATCAATTCTCACCGAAGCTTTAATTTCTGAAGCTAAGAGTATAATAATAGAAAGAGAAAAATTTATTAATGAGCTTAATAAGCATCTTTATGGGAAGTGCAATTATATAAGTAGTGAATCTGAGAACGGGAAAATTATTTACACTCCAAATTGTTCTGCTGATAATTTAAAAAAGGAAAGCGAAAATAAGAAAATATTGGATAAGATAACCAAAACGACTAATTGGGGACCACATAGAGATGATTTTGTGGTTACTATAAACGATAGAGAAGCCAGTAAGTTTGCATCTCAAGGGCAACAAAAGACTATTGCTCTATCAATTAAACTAGGATTGGCTGATTTAATTAAAGAAAAGAGTAAAAAAGTTCTGGTAATATTAGATGATGTCTTTGGTGAATTAGATGTCAATAGACAAAATCGAGTTCTAGACCTTTTAAAATTTGATAACCAGATATTTATTACAACAACAACGATTGATAATCTATCAGAAAAAGTGCTAAAAGAGAGTAAAGTTATTCATATAGATAAGGGTGGTGAAGAAAATGGAAGATAAGAATATAAAAAAGGATGTTTATGAAGGATCCAATATTCAGATATTAGAAGGACTAGAGGCGGTTAGAAAGCGTCCAGGTATGTATATCGGTTCTACTGGTCCAAGAGGATTGCACCATCTGGTTTGGGAAATAGTTGATAACTCCATTGATGAGGCTTTAGCAGGGTACTGTACTCATATAGAAGTTGAAATTATGCCTGATAACATCATAAGAGTAGCTGATGACGGGCGAGGTATACCAGTTGACGTTCATAAGAAGACAGGAGAATCAGCTGTAGAAGCGGTTTTTACGATTTTGCATGCTGGTGGAAAGTTCGATGGATCATCTTACAAGGTTTCTGGAGGTCTACATGGTGTTGGTGCCAGCGTTGTTAATGCCCTTAGTTCACATTTAACTGTAGAAATAAGCAAAGATGGTAAGAAATACATCCAGGAATACGAAAAAGGAAAGAGGCTATACAGGCTTAAAGAACTTGGAGAGACTGAGGATCATGGAACTATTGTTACCTTTAAGGCTGATGGAGAAATCTTTAAAGAAACAACAGAATACGATTATGAAACTTTAAGAGTTAGGCTTCAACAATGTGCCTTTTTGAATAAAGGATTGAGGATATCTTTAAAAGATACCAGAAATCCTGAAAGAATAAAAGCGATAACCTATTGTTATGATGGTGGAATTGTTGAATACGTAGCTTATTTAAATAAAAGTAAGAATCCAATTCATAGTAACATTATTTATGTTGCTAAAAAAGTGGAAAATATCGAAGTGGAAATAGCTTTACAGTATACTGAAGATTACAATAGTAATATTTATTCTTTTATCAATAATATATACACCCCTGAAGGTGGAACTCATGAAGAGGGATTTAGAAATAGTCTGACAAGAGTTTTAAATTCATATGGTAAGTCAGCTAATTTGTTCAGAAAAGATGAAGGATTTACCGGAGATGATGTTCGTGAGGGATTAACAGCAATTATCAGTTGCCGACACCCCGATCCACAGTTCGAAGGACAGACAAAAGCTAAACTTGGAAATACTGAAGTAAGAAGGATCACCTCACAGATATTATCTGATGGCTTGGATGCCTTTTTGAAAGAAAATCCTTCTACAGCAAAGAGTATTATTGAAAAAGCGATAATGGCCTCTAGGGCGAGGATGGCAGCCAAAAAGGCAAGAGAGGCAACTAGAAGGAAGAACCCTTTAGAAACCTTAGGATTTGCTACAAAATTGGCCGATTGTCGTTCTCGGGATCCTAGTTGCAGCGAAATATACATTGTCGAAGGTGATTCAGCCGGAGGTAGTGCTAAAGGAGGAAGGGACAGTGAGTTCCAGGCAATCCTTCCTTTAAGAGGAAAGGTATTGAATGTTGAAAAATCCAGATTGGATAAAGTTCTCGGAAATAAGGAAATAATATCAATGATTCAGGCTTTTGGAACAGGAATTGGCGATGACTTCAATCTTGATCATGCTAGATATCATAAAATTGTCATAATGACCGATGCCGATGTCGATGGTGCTCATATTAGAACATTATTATTAACTTTTTTCTATCGTTTTATGAAGCCTTTAGTAGAAAATGGTTATATTTACATTGCTCAACCACCACTTTATAAAATTTCTCAGGGTAAAAGGCTTGAATATGCTTATAGTGATTTTGAATTACAAAAAATATTAGAGTCTTTTCCGAAAGCCTCTAAGCCTAATATTCAAAGATATAAGGGACTAGGAGAAATGAATGAGGAGCAGTTGTGGGAAACCACAATGGATCCTAAAGCTCGAACACTCCTTCAAGTTTCATTGGATGACGCCATTGAAGCTGATACAGTATTCAGTATGTTAATGGGTGATGATGTTAAGCCAAGAAAAGATTTCATTGAAGAAAATGCAGTCTATGTTGAAAACTTGGATGTATAGGTGGTGAAATAAGTGGAAAAAGATGATAACAAAGAAATCATTATCGAAGAAAAGGATAATGAAGAAATAGAAAAAGTAGGAGAAGAAAAAATCGATAATGTTGATAATATTGTTGATGGTCATCATTTAGGCATTGTCAAGGAAGTAGACTTGTCAAAAGAAATGAAAACCTCTTTCTTAAGCTATGCAATGAGTGTAATTGTTGCCAGAGCTCTTCCTGATGTTAGAGATGGAATGAAACCAGTACATAGGCGTATTCTATATGCTATGGATGAATTAGGTGTAGCTTCTGATAAACCCTATAAGAAGTCAGCGCGTATTGTTGGAGACGTTATGGGTAAGTATCATCCCCATGGAGATACAGCAATTTATGATTCCATGGTAAGAATGGCTCAAAGCTTTAGTTATCGATATCCTTTGGTTGATGGCCAGGGTAATTTTGGTTCTGTCGATGGCGATGGAGCAGCAGCAATGCGTTATACAGAAGCTCGAATGAGTAAAATCGCTATGGAACTTCTTCATGATTTAGGGAAAAACACTGTTGATTTTCAGGATAACTATGATGGAAGTGAGCATGAACCAGTAGTTTTACCTTGTAAATTTCCTAATATTCTGGTAAATGGAGCAACTGGTATTGCTGTTGGTATGGCAACAAACATTCCTCCACATAATTTGTCAGAAGTAGTAGATGGACTTTTAGCTTTAATTAAAAACCCCGATATTTCAATAGAAGGAATAATGAACTATATAAAGGGACCTGATTTTCCAACCGGCGGTTGTATTATGGGCTTAAGTCAGGTTCGTAAAGCCTATATGACGGGTAATGGAGCAATTACAGTCAGGGCAAAATGCGAAATAAAGGAATTAGAAAATGGTAAGAAGGAGCTAATTGTTACCGAGATCCCTTACCAGGTTAATAAAACAAAATTGATTGAAAGAATCGCTGCTGTTGTTAGCGATAAAACAATTGAAGGAATTACAGGATTACAGGATGAATCAAATCGAAAAGGTATGAGAATAGTCATGGAACTACGAAGAGATTCTAATCCTAACGTCATTTTAAATAATCTTTACAAGCACACACAACTTCAAGCGACTTTTGGAATAAATATTCTAGCTCTTGTAAAAGGGCAACCTAGAGTATTAAACATAAAAGAAGTATTGGAATGTTATATTGAGCATCAACTTGAAATAATAACTAGAAGAACCCAGTATGATTTGGAGAAAGCTGAAAATAGAGCTCATATTCTAGAGGGTTTATTGGTCGCTTTGGGAAATATCGATGCAGTTATTCAACTGATTAAAAAATCGAAAACAACCGAAGATGCAATGAATGGCTTGATGGTGGAATTTCAATTATCAGAACTTCAAGCTAAAGCCATTTTGGACATGAAGTTACAGAGGTTAACTGGTCTTGAAATCGATAAAATAAAAGAAGAACTGGCATCATTAAAAAGAGATATTATAGATTATAAGGAAATCTTAAAGAGCCATGGAAGAAAGTTAGACATCATCGTTTCTGAATTAACAGAAATAAAGGTGAAATTTGGTGACTCTAGAAAGAGTGAAATCAGTTTAAGTGATGACCTAGAAATTGAAGATGCTGATCTAATACCAGTTGAAGATGTCATTATTACGGTGACTAACAGAGGTTACGTAAAGAGAATGACAGTAGACACCTACCGTGCTCAAAACCGTGGGGGAAAAGGAATTACTGGCGCTAAGATGTCTGATTCCGATTTTGTAGAAAGAGTTTTGTTTACTTCTAGCCATGACACTTTGTTATTCTTTAGTACTTTTGGCAAGATATATAAATTAAAAGCTTTCCAAATCCCTTATTCAAGTAGAATTGCAAAGGGGTTGCCGATAATTAATCTTTTGAATTTTGAAGAGAACGAAAAGTTAGCAGCTGTTGTTAATGTTAAAGAGGATGCCACTGATGGATATTTGATATTTGCTACCCGTCAAGGAATAGTAAAGAAAACAGAGATTTCGGAGTTCAATAACATCAGGACCAACGGAATAAAAGCGATTCTTTTGAATGAAAACGATGAATTATTTGAAGTTGGCGTAACCGATGGCGAAAAGGACATAATTCTTGGAGCTTCTAACGGAAAAGCAATCCGCTTCAGCGAATCTGATATTAGACCAATGGGTAGAATTGCTGCTGGAGTTAGAGGATTAAAGGTTGAACCTAATGAAAAGATGGTCGGTATGGCTATAATTAATACTGATGGTGATGAGATAGTTATCGTTACTGAAAAAGGTTATGGAAAAAGAACCAATGTTGATGCTTTTAGAGTTCAGGTACGTGGTGGTAAAGGAGTAAAAGCTCTTAATATTACTGCTAAAAATGGCAAGATGATATCTTTATCTACAGTAAGAGGTGACGAAGATTTGCTAGTAGTAACCGATAAAGGAATGATAATTAGGACACATCTTGATCAAATACTAACTGTTGGTAGGGATACTCAGGGAGTATGTATAATTAAATTAAATGAAGGGCATAGTGCTTCAACAATAGCAATTGTTCCAAGAAATGATGAGGAAGAAGCTGTTGATGAGGAAAATAGTGAAGACTTCACATATGATGAAGATTATGTTTTCCTTGATGAAACAAAGAAAGAATAAAAAAAGTGAAAACTAAAAGAAAGCAAAAATGGCTTTTATTTCTTTACATAATTTTAATCATTAATTTGTTTATTATCTCGCTTCCTTCTTTTACCTTTCTAATAGGAGTAAACTGGTTTTGTACTGAAAGTCTATATATAATTTACTTAGGTGGAGTCACTTTTGTTAATAAACTATATATAGTTGTTAAAACATGTGGGGTTGTTATTATCTTGTTTTTGTTAATTATTATAAATAGTAATCTATATAGAGTAACAAAAAACTATGATGATAATCTAGAAAATAATATTACAATAATAAAAGCTTATGATCAATATCGAATAGATTTTAGTTCAATTATTCCTTTTATTATTGATTTAGCTATTGCTTATGGATCTTATTTCTGGGTATTTAAGAAAAATCCTAACGCATCGGTGATAATATTGCTATTGATCGGGTTTGTTGAAATAATTATTGTTAAGACGACTATTGAAAATGCTATTTACTTTCAAAAATTCTTAAAAAGTCACGATAATGTTTGACAAAAATGATTAATGAATATATAATGTATCATAATCAAATAACCAGTGAGAAGATTTAGTAAAAAGAAAACTGCATTTTAGAGACTTGGTGGTTGGTGAAAATCAAGATGTAGCCTTTTGAATCTGTCTTTGAGGTGAAGTGCAACTTCCGGTTAATTACTGTTAAAAAATTTCGAGTGGGGCATTTATATGCCTAACTAGGGTGGTACCGCGGAAAACTTCGTCCCTTATATATTGTTATATATAAGGGACTTTTTTATATCTAATAGGAGGGAAAACAATGATTGATATAAGATTAATACGTGAAAACGTCGAAGAAGTAATTAAAAAATTAGAAACAAGACAAAAAGACTTTGGATATCTTCGTGATGTGAAGGCCAAAGATGAAGAAAAAAGAAATTTACTGATCCAAGTAGAGAATTTAAAAAAAGAAAGAAATGAAAAGAGTAAGCAAGTTGGCGAGTTAAAGAGAAATAAGCAGGATGCTACTGAAGTATTGGCAAGTGTTGCTAATATAGGTAGTGAAATAACTGTTTTGGATGATTTAGTGAGCAAATTGGATAAAGAAATTACTTTTGCTTTATTATCGACGCCTAATATTCTTCATTCTTCAGTTCCTATTGGTAAGGATGAGAGCGAGAATCCAGAAATAAAGAGATTTATGGAACCAACAAAATTCAATTTTACTCCAAAAGCGCATTATGAAATCGGAGAAAAATTAAATATTCTCGATTTTGAAAGAGCAGCAAAGATTACAGGTAGTAGATTTGTTGTCTATAAAGGATTAGGAGCGAGACTGGAAAGAAGTTTAATCGCTTTTATGATGGATTTACACAGCAAAGAAAATGGATATACTGAGATAATACCTCCATATATTGTAAACAGGGAAAGCATGACAGCAACTGGACAATTGCCGAAGTTTGAAGAGGATGCTTTTAAAATAGCCAATGGAAACGGAGATTGGTTTTTGAATCCTACTGCTGAAGTCCCAACAATAAATATGTATAGAAATGAAGTAATTGATTTTAATGAACTGCCAATTTGCCATTGTAGCTATACTATGGCATTCAGATCAGAAGCTGGAAGCGCAGGGAGAGATACTAGGGGGCTTATTAGAACTCATCAATTCAATAAAGTTGAACTAATAAAATTAACAAGCGCGGATACATCTTATCAAGAATTGGAAAAAATGTTACTCAATTCAGAAGAGGTTTTAAAGAGACTTAAATTACCATATCATGTAATTTCATTGTGCAGTGGAGATATGGGATTTGGAATGGCAAAGACTTATGACATTGAAGTATGGCTGCCAAGTCAAAATACATATCGTGAAATCGGAAGTATTTCTAATGCTGAGGATTATCAGGCACGAAGAGGAAATATTAAAACAAAAAGGGATAAAGATGCCAAGTTGGAATATGTTCATACATTAAATGGTTCAGGACTAGCAGTTGGAAGAACTTTAGTAGCGATACTCGAGAATTATCAACAAGAAGATGGCTCAGTTAGGGTTCCTGAAGTACTAATTCCTTATATGGGAACAGATATTATAAAATAAAGGAGAAAAGAAATGTTTGAAATATATCAAGATTTTGAAGAAATAGTTAGTGAGAAGCCTTTATTA
>JAQUYR010000010.1 GCA_028691715.1 Bacilli bacterium
AACTAGTTAACTAGTTCCTCATAATTTTGATTAGCCTCTATCAATTTCATAAATTCTTCATTTTTTCGTAATCTAAAGAATATTAGATTACCGAAAATCATAACTACCACCGCTTCGCCAATAGCAACAGATATCATTGACATTATCAATGGTAATTCTAAGACATAATATAACTCTAAACCAATTATTACTCCATTAAAAATCACGGGGAATAAACTGGCAATGATTAAATTATGACACTTCATAATAAATAATACGGAAATAATAGTTGCAATCGTTCCAAAAATTACATCAACTATTCCCATTGGGCTGAACATATTTGCAACTGCGCATCCTATTACTAAAGAAATTCCATAATCCTTCTTAAAAAAACATAACAGAATTAATATTTCAGCAACCCTGAACTGAATATCGCCATAAGATAGAAAACTTAAACTGACTGTTAAGACAACATATAAAGCTGCAACAATCGCCAACCTAAGAATTCTGTGAATACCACTTTTTGTTTTCATTATACTCTCCTTGTTTTTTATATTTGAGATGGTTAGGCAAGGAACATCTCAGAACCAATTTATTATAGCATAAATTTACTTTATTTACTAGTTTTATTAATTGTTATTATTAGAATTATTATTTTCATTATGAATACAATTATCTATCATTATTACTAAAGCTAAATAAAATTCATAATTTTCATCTTCAGAGATTAATATTTCATAGGCATCACCCCACGATAACCATTTTTTATGAATTTCAGCAACCTTCTCTCCACTTTTGTTTATTACAAAGTCATGTGACAAGAAATTACCTTGAACATCAAAATCACCATAATTGCTCTCAATTCTGATGTTATGAGAGAAAACAGTAAATTTTTTAAAGACACTGGCTACTAATTCATCATTTTTAAACATATCGTATTGAGGAAGGAAAGTAAAAAACTTTCTTTTAATAAAGAATATTTCTCGATCGGTTTTCTTACTGAAGAGATGAAGTTTGGAAGTTAAAGTAAAGATTTCTCCCTTTACATAATAGACAAGATTCTGGTTTTCATCAAAGATATTGTATTTATCGCCAATAGTAAATATTTTTTGTTTAATATAGTATTTTTTCATAGCTATACCTCCATTCTTATTATACAATAACCTTTCCCCTTTTTCTACAAATAAATGAAAAAAAGCGAGGTTTCTCGCTTTCTAACCACCTAAATAGGCTTTTTTTATGGCATCATTTTCTAGTAATTCTTTAGCTTTTCCCTCAAGAACAATGTGTCCAGTTTCTATGACATACCCATAATCAGCAATTGATAAGGCCATTTTAGCATTTTGTTCTACTAATAAAACAGTCGTTCCAGAATTTTTAATCTCTTTGATGATTGAAAATATTTCATTTACCAAAATTGGTGATAACCCCATTGATGGCTCATCCATTAAAATTATCTTTGGATTGACCATTAAAGCTCTGGCTGTAGCTAACATCTGTTGTTCTCCTCCAGAAAGAGTTCCCGCTAATTGCTTTCTTCTCTCTTTAAGGCGAGGAAATTTTTGATACATATTTTTCAAATTATCTTTGATCAATTTCTTGTCTTTTAAAGGGAAAGCTCCCATTTCCAAATTCTCTTCAACCGTCATTGTGGCAAACACTTGCCTTCCTTCAGGAACATGAGACATTCCAAGGTTAATTATCTTATGTGCCTCTACTTGTAGTAAATCAATTCCGTTGAGAAAAATAGTTCCACTATCAGCCTTTTTTAATCTTGAGATTGTTCTTAAAATTGTTGTCTTACCAGCGCCATTTGCGCCTATAAAAGCCACAATCTTTCCTTGTTCAACCTTTAGACTGACATCATGAATGGCATGGATCATTCCGTAACTGACATTTAGATTTTTAACTTCTAATCCATTCATCATTCCACCTCTTCTCCGAGATAAGCCGTAATAACCGTCTTATTGCTCTGAATTTCTTCAGGGATACCAGAAGCGATGATTTTACCATAATTCAAAACAATAATCCTCTCACAAATTCCCATAACCAATTTCATATCATGCTCTATCAAGAGAATTGAAACATCGTATTTTTCCTTCACTATTTTGATAGTTTCCATAAGTTCTTCGGTTTCTGTAGGGTTCATACCAGCAGCAGGTTCATCCAAAAGGATTATCTTTGGATCTGTAGCAATCGCTCTAGCAATTTCTAATTTTCGTTGCTTTCCATATGGAAGATTAACAGCGTATTCTTCTTCAACTTCATTCAAACCAAAAACTGCCAAAATATCCTTTGCTTTTCTGTCTAATTCCTTTTCTTCCTTCCAAAAATTAGGAAGACGAAAAATAGCGGTCAATGGTGAATACTTCATATTACTATTACAAGCTATTTTAACATTGTCAAGCACTGATAGTTTTTTAAATAATCTGATATTTTGAAAAGTACGGGCAATACCTTTTGCTACTCGTTTATGAGGAGATAGTCTGGATACATTCGTTCCATTTAAATAAATATTTCCTGATGTTGGTTTGTATACTCCAGTTAAAAGATTAAATGCTGTTGTTTTCCCAGCACCATTTGGGCCTATAAGTCCAACTAACTCTCCTTTTTTAATCTCAATATTAAAATCTTCAACAGCTTTTAATCCACCAAACACGATGCTTAAATGCTCACCTTTTAAAACGATATCTTCATCTATTATCACTTTATTCATCTGATGAACCTCCTCTATTAAAGAATGTTTTAACATTTTTTCCCATTTTTCTAAATATCTTTAACATATTCTTTCTAAAATGTTTAAAAAACTCTTTAACCTTGACCATTCCCTTTTTAAAATTACTAGGGAAAGCCTTTAAATTGGCTGGTAGATTTTTGAAGAATTTAACGATTTTTTTATATGACGAGTATGCTGAAAATTCATAACGTCCCAAGATTCCATTAGGTTTTGTTAACATGATAATTATTAATAATGACGAATAAATTATTAATCGATAATCCTGAAGGAAACGCAACATTTCTGGAAGTAATAACAGGATAATTGTTGCTACTATTGATCCAGTAAATGATCCTAGTCCTCCTAAAACAACGATAACTAATATCTCAATTGAATAATTAAATTCAAATTTTATCGGTTGTAAAACTCCAATATTCTGAGCAAATAGAACACCAGCAATTCCTGCAAGTGCAGCTGAAAATGTAAATGTTCCAACTTTATATTTAGTTACTGGTATACCACACGCCTCAGCAGCAATGTCATCCTCCCTGATTGCGAGAATAGCTCGACCATGCCGTGATTTCATGAAGGTAAATATTACCGTAACAACTATGATAACAACAATAGCATACAACATAACATTTCGATTTAGAGGTATCCCTGTAAGTTTCCCCGAACCATCAAAGTTTAATAACTTAATTATTGTACTTATGATCTGGCCAAATCCCAAGGTGATTATTGCTAAGTAGTCTCCGCGAAGCCTTAATACTGGTATTCCAACAAGGAAACCAACAATACCAGCCGCAACAAAGCCTATCAAAATAGCAACAATAGTAGCAAAATTATCATCAGCCATAGCTCCAGAATACTTCAGGTATAAACTACCAGCATAAGCTCCAACTGCCATAAAACCAGCATGCCCTAAAACCATTTCTCCTAAACAACCAGTCGACAGATTAAGAGATACCGCTAAAATAATTGTATACAGGATAGAAATAAAGATAGTCAGGAATTGACGATAGTTCATTCCTAAAATCGTTTTAAAAATATCCTTTGAAAAATCTCCACCTAAAACTACATATATCAATAGTAATAATATAGTAGCTGAAATGATATTAACTGTCCAACGCTTCTTGTTGGGGTTAGGATTTACAGTTGAACGATAAGTAATCTGTTTTTCCATAATCACACCTTCTCTCCAACATTTTTTCCGAGAAGTCCCGTTGGTTTAAATAGTAATATTAAAATCAAAGTACCAAATAAAATAATATCAGAATATTCAGGAGCTATCCCTATCATATAGGGTAGAACTTCAATAATACCAATTAAGAATCCACCAAGCATTGCACCAGGAATAATTCCTATACCTCCAACTACAGCTGCTACAAAAGCATATAGACCAAGTTTACCACCCAAAGTTGGAGTCAAATATCCCGAATAAGCATAATACATTATTGCAGCTATTGCTGCTAAAAATGTTCCGATAGCAAAAGTTATCGTTATTGTTCGATTATTATTAATTCCCATCAATCTAGCAGCATCAGGATTTTCACTGACAGCTCGCATTGCTTTCCCGGTCTTTGTCTTATTAACAAATAAGGCTAATAATATCATCGATATTATTGAAATAGCTACCGTGATTATGGCAATATTGTTAACCACTATATCACCAATGTTATATATCTTTAAGGGAATTATAGCTTGGGCAATCTTAGGATTACTCGTGAATATTTTTTGTGATACATTCTGAAGTAATAAACTAACAGCAATAGCAGTTATTAAAGCAGTAATTCGAGGAGAATTTCTTAGAGGCTTATATGCTACCTTCTCGGTAATAATTCCTAAAACTATTGTAAACAAAACAGCTATGATTAACGACACCCAAATCGGCAAGCCGAACAATATTATTCCAGAATAAGCAACAAAGCAAGCCACCATTATAAAATCGCCATGAGCAAAATTGATTAACTTTATTATTCCATATACCATTGTATAGCCTAAAGCTACTAAGGCATAAATGCTACCTTTCTGAATACCATTAATCAATTGATTAATAATATTACTCATATTCTTTCCTCCTCATAGCATTAGGAATCACCAAAAGTGATTCCTAATTTATTTTTATAGTTACAATATATTATTTGCTCTCTTTGAATGTGATTTTTCCATCAACATATTCGCAGATTATGATCTTCTTAACAGGGTTTCCTGTTTCGTTATAAGTGAATTGACCAGTAACACCAGAGTATGTAACTGTTGCCATTGCTGCAGCTACAGCAGCTTTATCAGCAGTTCCAGCTTTTTCAATCGCTGCTTTTGCAAGATATGCAGCATCATATCCTAGAGCTGCAAAGGCATTTGGAGTTTCACCATATTTAGCTTGATAAGCAGCAACAAAAGCTTTTGCATTTTCATCATCAGCAGCATAGTGATTTGAGAAATAACAATTATTAAGTGGAGTTACATCTCCTTTAACTTCGCCCTCACCAGCAAGAATAGTAGCAGCACCATCCCAGCCATCAGCACCAAGTAATGGTAATGTGTAACCAGCAGCACGAACATCTTTAGATAATGTAGCAACACTACCAGCATAAATTGGAACAAAGACCGCTTCAGCTTCACTGTTCTTAATCTTTGTAGCTAAAGCTTTATAATCAGCAGCATCAGCAACAACTCCACCATCATAAAATACAACAGTTAATCCCTTAGCCTCGGCTTGTGTCTTGAAAGAAGCAGCAACACCTTTTGAGTAATCATCACTATTGTCATAAGCAACAGCAACTTTAGTAACTTTTAAAGTTTCAGCAGCAAAATTAGCCATACTAACACCTTGATCTGGGTCAAGGAAGCAAACTCTAAAGACATAGCTTCTATTTAAAGTAACACCAGCAGCAGTTGCTGAAGGAGATAGCATTGGAAGTCCATCAGCTTGGGCTTCAGCAGCAATAACTTCAGATGTTCCAGATGTGATTTCACCGATTAAGAAATCGATTGAATCAACTAATTTACTATAAGCATTAAGAGCTTTTTGAGCATCGCCTTCATCATCTTCAGCATGAACGACAACTTGTTTTCCTAAAATACCACCAGCAGCATTAATTTCTTCAACTGCTAGTTCTACTCCTTTACGAGCAGGTTCTCCATATTGACTAAGGCTCCCTGTAAATGGTCCCAATACACCAAAGTCAATAGTTTCTTTTTCTTCAGTATTACCGCAAGCAGTAAAAACAAAAGCAGCAAACAATAAAACTAATAAACTAAATAATTTTTTCATATATTCTCTCCTTTATTATTTTAATATAAGCATGCTAGAGAAAAAATAAAAAGCCCCATCTATAAGAGACAAAGGCTTGAAGCTTCTGCGGTACCACTCTTCTTATTGCTCTTCTTGAACAATCTGCTTGGTGATAGTGCTGACACACTATCGGTATTATAACGCATACCAAACGTCCCATCTTAATAGATATCTTATCCTTTCAGACGACTGCTAACAGAATGATTTTCACGAATACTTATGTTATTATCTTTCACCATTTGATAACTCTCTTTGAACAAAGCCATTAGCTACTTGTTTCTGCTCATCGCATTTACTTATATTATTGTTATTATTATAGCAAAAAAAAATCTTTTGTCCATATGTAAACGTTTTATATTAAAATATTATTCTTGCTTTACCATATTAAAGCGCTTTCATTTTTAAAAATAAAAAAGAGTGGCTATTCCGCCACTTTTTCATTTATCATATATAAACCATATTTTTCTTTAATTCTTGCAAACTTCTTCAGTAATGGCTTTGCTAGCAATAAAATGAAGATAAAATTAGAGACAATATAGGTCAACATTATAGGTAAACTACTAGCCACTATCACTAAATACCTCGCTAGATTAAAAGCATTATCGATTGCTAACATCGTTTGGATATCCATTATCAAGGAATATAATACTCCAGCAAGCATCCCGAATATCAGTAATAATACGATATTTTTCATAAATATTGTTTTTCTTAACATTCCTGCTATCATACCAACAAATCCCCAAGCAAACATTTGAAAAGGGGTCCACGGTCCTTGACCAAAATAAATATTTGAGAGAAGCGCAGTAAGCGCTCCAACCATAAAGCCGGTTTCTTTTCCAAAGGCGATTGCGGTAATGATAATAATAGCCGCAACAGGTTTAAAGCTTGGAGCCCAGGCAAAAATAACCCTTGACGATACACTAATAGCTGTGATTATAGCGATTAGAACAATCTCCCGAGGCTGAGGATGACGATTTTCAAAAGCAAAAAAGAAAGGTAAGAGACTTAAAATTGCAATAACTAGACAGATAATATCATATTGCTTATCATCAAAAACAAAAATACCGATTAAAAGAATTGCAGGGATCAGGACAAATATAACCAAATAAGTCAGATATTTTTTCATAACTTTTCATTAGCCTTTATTATTTCTATAGCATCATCTATCGTAATTATTCCATTATACATATCCCTGGTGATTCGATTTGCAGCGGTTGTATAAAAACTATTTTTATTGAAGAAGTCGTTTCTAGAGGATTTACAAATAATATTTCCATCAAACAATAAAGCACATTCATCAGATACTAAAGCAGAAAACTCTATATCATGGGTTACTAAGATTATAGTTATCGCTTTTTCTTTCAGTTTTTTAATTATCTTAGCTAATTTTATCTTTAGATATCCATCAAGTCCTTTTGTAGGTTCATCCAGTAAAACTATTTGAGGATTAAGTAACAAAATCTTTGCTAAAGCAATTTTTTGCTTTTCACCACCGCTGAGATCAAAAGGATGGTTTTTATATAGATTAGTTATCTCTAACTCTTTAGAAACATCATCTATTCGTTTTTGTGATTCCTCTTTGGTAATTCCATAAATCTTTACCACTTCTTCTAATTCTTCGAGAACCGTTTCATAGACAAATAAATCATCAGGATTCTGAGGCAACAAGACGAGATTGTTGATATATAGTTCATTCTTTTTATAACTATCTATATTCTTTCCATTAATTCTTATCTTCCCCTGATATGGCTTTATATTGGCAGCTAAAAGATTTAACAAAGTTGTTTTACCAGTACCATTTCCCCCAACTATTGCCAATACTTCCCCTTTCTTCACTTCCAGATTCAAATCATTCAAAATGTCCTGATGATTTTTACCATATCTGAAAGAAATATCTTTCAAGGAAATAATGGTTTCTGCTAGTATTGTTTCTTCCTCTTTAGAGATTTCTTTGATTTTATTTCTACAGTTATTCTCGAGGAATATTTTCCCCTCTTTAACATTTATTGGACATTTATCTGTACTTTTTATAGCACTGTATATTTGTACAGAAGCGGGAAAATTGAATAAAGAGGTAGATTTTAACCTTATTTCTGACATTTTTTGACAAGTTCCTAAAACAGTGTCATTTGAAATGATTGTTGAATCATCCATAAGGATGACCCTATCAGCTAAAGATAAGATCTCCTCTAGACGATGCTCAACAATAATTATTGTTGTCCCTAAATCCTCATTTATTTTTTTTAGTGATTGAATGAAATTGGTTGTTGAAATAGGATCGAGTTGAGACGTTGGTTCATCTAGAAGTAAAACCTCTGGTTCTAAAACCATTATCGATGCCAGATTAAGAATTTGTTTTTCTCCTCCTGACAATGTTGATGTGTCCCTTTTAAATAAGTATTCTATATCAAAAAAACTAGCCATTTCAGCAACTCTTCTTCTGATTATTGGTGTAGGTAATCCTAAATTTTCTAAACCGAAGGCTAATTCGTTCCATACTTTATCGGAAACTATTTGATTATCGGGATTTTGAAAGACAAAACCTATTTCTCTTGTTGATGTTGACTTCTCAATTTTGTCAAGAGGAATCCCTTTATAACAGACTTTTCCATTAAGCACTCCATAGGGCCTTATTTCCTTTTTCAACATCTTTAACAGAGTTGTCTTGCCACAGCCAGTAGTACCACATATAACATTAAATGATCCCTTTTCAATACTCAGATTGATGTCACGAATGGCCATATTTTTTTGATTCGCATAACTAAAACTTAAATTTTCGATTTTAAAAAGTTCCATTTAATGGCCTCCTTCAATTCAATAGCAGTAGGGATGATCATAAATAATGATATTGAAGTATACAATAACACACTAATCGTATCAATTCTTAGATTTGACAATGTTGGATAATATTCAAACTCTAAATATTTAAGAATACTTCCAATGATAATAAATATCATCAGTAGGATAAATATTAAAGTCAAAAGAAAATCATTAAAGGTATATCTGAATAGAGAAAATCTTGTTTTACCTTTAAGACCATAACCACGAGAGCTCATAGAGTCAGCTGTATCTATCGAGTTTTCTAATCCCCAAGAAATTAACGATGAAAAAATTCTCAGATTCAATTTCATTTGACTTTTAAATCCATGCCCATAAAGACCTAGATTTTTTTGAGCGATGTTTATTTTTTTGCCTTTTTCAATGAATCGAGGAATAAATGCTATTCCCATAGAAATTGTTGTAGCAATTGTTGGGAAAATCCCCCCAAACAAATAAACAAATTTATCCATTGTTACCACTTTATTATAGCATTTAAACCAAGTTATAATGCTGACTAACATCATAGCAACTGAAAAGCCATATATCAAAGCTTCATATGTTATATCAAGATTTTTGATTGTAAAAAGAATTGTTTCTCCCCGATGAACAAATAAAGGATTGGTGAGTGCTATTATCAAGCCTATTGGTAATATTACTAATAAATACTTTAAAAACTTTATCCAACCATCTAGAATTAAATAAAAAATTAAAGAAGAGATGAAAGAAATAATTAAAACAAGAGGATTCATCGTGTACATTGTATAAAAAACACAACATACAAAGAATATAATCAACACTATTGGGTGAAATCTAGTTACTTTTCTCACATTCTCACTTCCTTATAAAATAAAAAATACCGCCTAAACGGTAGATTATAGCTTTATTGCTTTCAACCGTCATTTCCCACCGAAACGAGTTTCACTCATATTATTGGCAGGTCTCCTGGCTTGAGCATCACTGCAATTTAAATCGTCTTCCCAAATAATGGTGACTTTAAGATTTCTCTTTATTAAATCGCTCTTCTCTTACAGTAGCGGGGGCTGCTATGGCATTTACCATATTCCCTATTAATGCATAAAATGCAACCAACAATATTAAATTATCACAAATATATTCTAACACAATAATATTTTTTTTGCTACAAAAATATAAAAAAACTGCTCTTTAAAAAGCAGTTTTTGGTCCATTAAAACCTATTTTAACAAAGTCAATACAATTATTGTAATATGTCTTTATTTCGACTTCGCTTGCTTGATTTGCTAAATACTTCTGTAAACAGAAAAAACCAATCATTTTAATAATATCAGCAAAGCTATTAGCATTCTTGGATTTCTGTTGAGCTTCTGGGAAATCAACAATTCCTACAGGGTTCTGTTTTTCCATCATGTCGGGAAGCATACGGGATTTACTAGAATCATTAAATAATGTAGAAATTATATTAATCCTAAATTGACGATTTTCTTCACTTGTAAGCTTATCGATTTCTTTTGAGAATCTCAATTTCAAAGCTTCATAGACATCGCCATTCTTCTCTTCTACGCATTTAGTAAATTTTCTTTGATCGATACCATACATGTAATTTATTAAATACATGAATAAATCGTCAACATTTTCAAAATATTGATAAAAACTACCTCGAGGAATCTCAGCATCTTTTACAATATTAGCGATAACAGCTTTTTCTAAAGGAACTCTAGAAAACTCTTTTTTTGCGGCACGCAAAACTCTTAACTTTTTTTCTTTTTGTAAATTCAAAAATGTTCTTGTTGGCATCTTGTTCCTCCTTTACTTCTTAGGATTAAATTACCCCATTTTTATCCACTGTTACATATATATATTATCACAATTCTTTTGAATTGTCAATAATTGTTTTGAATAATTTTGAATAATTTTATATTTTTTTGTTTGTTTAATAAATAAAGCCCTTTTTTCTACTACATTTATATTATATTCCTTAAAACTTAATTAATTCTTAAAAAAGAAAAAAGCTGAAACAGCTTTTATCAATAACCAGGTTTACCTAGCAGTCTAAACATATTCTTCTTATATGCTTCAACTCCTTCTTGATTAAAAGGGTTAACTCCCAAAAGATAACCACTAACACCACAGGCAAACATAAAGAAATATACTAAATATCCAAAATTATATGGATTTATTGACTCAACATTTAAAACTATATTGGGTACATCTCCCTCAACATGAGCGATGATTGTCCCTTCCATAGCTTTTTTGGAAACATAATCCAAGGTCATTCCTGAAAGAAAATTCAAATTATCAAAGTTTCTTGAATCATCTTTTAGAAGAATATCTTTTTCAGGATTAATGATATTTATAACTGTTTCAAACAAATTTCGCTGACCATCCTGAATGTATTGACCTAAGGAATGAAGATCAGTGGAGTATACTACACTTGTTGGGAATAGGCCTTTATGGTCCTTTCCTTCACTTTCGCCATATAATTGTTTCCACCATTCATTGAAATAAGCCAATTTTGGTTCATGAGCAACAAGTATCTCAATATCCTTCTTTTTAATATACATAAGATTTCTTATACAGGCATATAAAAGGGCATCGTTTTCAGGGAAAGGAGTATTTAAAAATATCTGTCTTGCATCAATTGCCCCTTTAATTATTTCATAAATATCATATCCAGCACAAGCAATTGGAAGTAGTCCTACTGCTGTTAAAACCGAATATCTACCACCAATGCTATCAGGAATAAAAAATTCTTTATAGCCATTGATAACCGAAATATCATGTAAAACACTATCATGAGAAGTTGTTGTTACAAACACTCTTTCATTAGCTGTTTTTCCATATTTCTTTTCGAGTAACTCTCTAAATAATCGAAAAGCTATCGCTGGTTCAGTGGTTGTCCCCGATTTAGAAATAACATTAATTGAAAAATCCTTATCGTTTAAATAATCCAAAAGTTCCTTTGTATATGTAGAAGACAAGGTATGGCCAACAAAAATTATCTCTAACTTGTGTTTCTTCTGGTAATAACCATCAAGCATACTAAGGGCTGCTTTAGCTCCCAAATAGGATCCACCAATACCAATTACTAACAAACACTCGCTTTGATTGTTAATATCTTCAGCAACCAATCTTATTTCTTCAATCTCTTTAGGTGTTATTGCGGCTGGCCAGTTAAGCCACCCAGCAAATTCACCACCACTACCTGTTCTATTAACCAATTCATCTCTGGCAATTTTGACAGCAGGTTCGCATTCAAAAATCTCTTTTTCACTAACAAAATTTAAAACATTCTGAAAATCAATCTTTACTTTACTCATTTTGTCCACTTTTCCTAAACTGTTCAGAAATAAATTCGGGCATTACTCTTTCTAAAGTTGAAAATCCAATCGCATATTTGGGGATTTCCCCCTTAACTCCTCGAGATTTATTCAAAGTCTTATAACTCAGTCTCAGTTTCTTTCCCTCTTCATCCACTTCTAAGACTTTCAGCTTCACTTGTTGTCCAACTGTAACATAGTCATTGATACTCCGAACAAAATTATCTGAAAATTCAGAAATGTGGATTAGTCCATCGTAATCACCAACGGTAACAAATGCCCCATAGCCTAAAATGTTGGTAATTTTACCGTAAACAATTTCTCCTTTTTTAATCATATTACATCCTCTTTTATCTTAGTTTTATTATAGCATAAAAGATTTTCTTTGTTAAGTTAATTTTTTTCAAAGCGAAGACGATAACTGCATCTCTGACAGAGGTCTTCAACAACTCTTCCGTTCTCAAAACCGCTCTTCATTGTTAAAAAACGAGAGGTATTAAGAATAGTTTCTAATTTGTTTTCAAATATATTACCTAAACGGATGATTCCATTACCATCTAAGCAGCAAGGAACAATATCTCCGTTTGCCAATATAGCTATTTGATCTCTTGTTCCTAAGCAACGACCAGTATTTGAAATTATATCTCCATTAATATTTGGCCAAGAAAATTCTTCCTCAAAAGATAAAAATACATTATCCATTATCTTTTCAGTCGCAATATTTATATCAACGTTCAGTCTCTTAGAAATATATTCAATAATATATTTATTGATTTCATCATTTTCAATCCAAATTCTTAAAGAGAGAAAGAATTTCTTCTCAACAGAAAGCCTTTCAATGAGATTACAAATATTATCCAAATAGTTCTTCTTGGCTTCATCATCTAATCCAACAATTGCATGAAGGGATATATTAACCTGGCGAAGAGCTTTACTAGAAAACAAAATCTCGACTACTTCATTTATTTTTGTCCCATTTGTTGTTAAGTTAACCTGTAGTCCTAGATTATATGCTATATCTAGAATCTCTTTTAAATATGGATGAGTTAGGGGCTCTCCCTTAACATGTAGATATATATAGTCACTATACTCTTTTACCTGTGTAGCGATTTCTTGAAAATCTTTTGTTGACATCATATGTTTCTTCCTTAACATCGGCGAACAAAAATGGCAATTGAGATTACAAGTATTCAGTATTTCAATATATACCTTCTTAAATCTTTTTTTCATTACTCTTATTTACTGGGGCTCCTTTCGTTGTTGGTGCTAAAATATATACAGCACTAAGCATTGATCCCAGCATACATAATTGAGCTGTCTTCAGTGACCAGCTAACAAATATTAAAGTTGTTCCCAAAGCGATAACTGCTAAACCAATACCTATTTTGATAAGCATCTTCTTTTTATCATATGGACCAGCAGTAATCTCTCTAACAATACCTGCAAGAGGAATTAAAATAGCAAAAATATAAAAAGAAATAAGATAGCGATATATCCATACCAAGATTAATTTTTCCTCTGGTAAAGTCTCTCCTGAAGAGTCAGTTGTTCTGAATAAAAAGAAAGCAATAACCAGGACAACAACACAAGCAAACAAGCATACATAATAAAATATTTTCCCAAATCTTGCCTTATCCATTTTCTTATTATTCCTCAACACTCTCAACGCCAATAATTCCTGGAACCTCTTCTAACAAGAAGGCCTCTATACCATCCTTGATGGTCAAATCAATGCTAGAGCAACCAACACACGCCCCCAACATTTTAACATACACTATTCCATCTTCTACTTTAACAAATTCAACATCTCCACCATCTCTTTGTAAATATGGACGAATTTTGCTAAGGATTGTTTTTATTTTGTTTTCTAATTCTACTGAATTCATAATCTTGTCCTTTCATAATAATATATTTTATTATACTACATTTTTAAAAAAAGTAAAGCGATATGCTAGAGCGGCTCTCATACAAATTGATAAAAATCATCACAAATAAAAAGAACGGTTATTACCGTCCTTATAATTTTTTATATATCATTCGCTTTTCGATTAAAACAACCGCTTCAGCTGCAATACCTTCTTGACGACCGATGCACCCTATTTTTTCACCTCTAGTTGCCTTAACATTCACTCTCTCCTCATCAATTCCCAATATTGAAGAGATATTTCTTTTAATCTCAATAATATATGGTTTGATTAAAGGCTCTTCAATATAAATTGTAGAATCCAGATTGTTAATTTCATAGTTTTTAGTTTCTAAAAGTTTCTTAACTTCTTTCAAAAAATAAGAAGAAGGCATATCCTTATATTTAGGATCATTATCAGGAAAGTGAGTTCCTAAATCTCCTAAACCCAGAGCTCCTATTATCGCTTCAGTAATGGCATGGAGTAAGCAATCGGCATCAGAGTGTCCAAGCAGACCTTTTTGATATGGGATTTCAATCCCGCCTAAAATCAATTTCCTATTTTCTTCAAGACGATGAATATCATAAGAGTGTCCTATTCTATAACTCATTTTTATCACCTAAAATCAAAGATATAAACTTGATATCTTCAAGAGTTGTTGCTTTAACATTATATGGATTTCCAGGAATAATCGTCGGTCTGATATTATAATACTTCTCTAGCAAGCTGAGGTCATCGTATCCAATATAGTTTTCAGAATTGGCCTTCAGAATTGCCTCCTTTAGAAGATCCCTAGACATTCCCTGTGGTGTTTGAATAGCAAATAAGTCATCTCTATCCAAGGTTAAAAATTCTTTTTCCGTCATCTTTTTAATCGTATCACTAACCCTGTAACCTAAGCAACAAGGATTTCCCCGCTTTACTTGTTCATAAACAGCCATTATTTCTTCCCTATTAATAAGAGGGCGAGCTCCATCATGGATTAAAATATTCATAGAGTCTGCCTTTAAGAGACCATTGTAGACACTTTCTTGTCTTGTTCTTCCCCCAACAACTACATCAATTCTTTTTCTATCTATATGATTTAGGCTTTGTTCAAGGAGAGCTTCATCAGAATTTCGATATACAATAATTACTTTTTGGCATTCCTTAATTCCCAAAAATTTTTCTAAAGAATATCTAAATATTGGCTTATTGTTGATCAGGTAAAAGTTTTTATTATATGAAAGTTTGGATCTCGTACTATTTCCTGCTATTAGAAGAATAACCTCAAATTTTTCGTTTGTCATATAAAAACTCATTATTTATATCGACACGATAGTTATCATATTGATAACTATTACGATTTTCTTTCTTTTCGCGGTAAATACTGAACTGTTTATTATACTCAGTATTGTTTGCCAGATTCAGCGCTTCATATCCAGCAACAATAAACCTTTCGGAACTAGGATTAGAAACACTTTCACTCTTAACAATTCCTAAAGCATTATTCATCTGATATTTATTTCCATTAAATATTATATCAAAATTCATCAGATCAGATGTATTGCTGTTTATATCACTGACTATTCTCTCATAATCCAAGTTACCCGTAAAGATTAAACAAAAATCAGCATTAGCGAGTTTATAAATTCTCAATTGGTTGCCATTATTGCTCATCAATTTTGAAAAATAGCGATCGACCAAGACATTAGCAACATCTTTTCCCATCTTTTCAGCATAAAGAGCAACCTTTTTTAAAGTGATAAAGACAAGCGTAAAAGGTTTACTGGCTTCAAGAACCACTCTAATATCGGTTTCCAGATTTTCTCTTGTGAGATATTTAATTTGCCGAGGAATAAAATTAGCTCGATGAATTATATTGTAAACATATATTCCCTCAAAGGTTCTCGTCTCCTCAAACCACTCAATTCCATTTACTGTTTTTAAGCGATAATAATATATGTTACTACCTTCAGCCTGAAGGAGCATCTTCTTATATATACCCATATCCTCTTCAACAACATATGATAACAATAATTCTGAAGGAAGATTGTTGATTTCTACTCCCAAAAGTTTCTTCATAGAATCAGTGAGAACATAACCATTATTATAAATATCAAAATAAGCAATTGGTTCGTTCATTGAATCAAAGAAATTATATAGATGTGTAGCATACTCTTTAATAATACTATCTTTATAAACCTGAGCTGGAGTAAGTTTTTGATTGTATAATACATATCCTCTAACCTTACCATCTTCAGTAACCATTGATTTGATGACTTCTTCTTTAATACTAGTAAATTCATTAAAAATTATCTCAATATTAAAACTTTTTTCACCAAACCCTTTTAAATGGCTTAAAAATCTTTTATATGTCATCTCTTCGCCATCACAAATTATTTTTTGAACTGTTTTATACCACTTTTTCTTCTTTTTATATGTTTTGGGAACAATGTTATAAAATTGTTCTGTGAACATCAAAAGATGTGATTTTTTATCAAAATAGGCATAAATGTTGCTTTCAATATTTGAAGGAGTAAGCTCATAAAATCGCATACGATGTTTAAAATTCAAAGCTCGAATCAAAATAACGATAAATACCAAAATACAAGCTAAGACTAACACGGCAATAGCCCATACGATCAGATTAATATTTAAAAGTGTGACTACTAGATTTCTCGTTATATACCAAACAAACACAGCCAATCCAACAGAAATTAAAAGAATAAGCGTTTCAACAATCGGAAATTTTTTAAAAATGACAAGCGTTGATATATATAGAATGCCTAAAATACTTAAGGCTAAAATTCCGATATCATTTTGTTTTTGAATAATAAAATCTATTATAATATCAAACATCTCTTTCCTCCTATCTAACTAGTAAAGTTGCTGTTCTTCTATTGGTAGCTAATGGTATCTCATAAACATCACATAACCTGAGTAAAGCTGATATATCTGGTTCGTGTGGCTGAGCAGTTAAAGGGTCCCTAAAAAATATGACCATATCAATTTCACCATTTGCTACTCTTGCTCCTATTTCCTGATCACCACCAAGAGGTCCAGACTTGTGGCAATGTATCTGTAAGTTTGTATTTTCCATTATTATTCTTCCAGTAGTTCCCGTGGCATATAAAATATGTTCGCTCAAATATTCTTCATTTTCTTGAGCAAATGCTAAAATATCAGGTTTTTTCTTATCATGGGCAATTAAAGCTATTCTCATAGATTACCTCTCATTTCTATATAATTATAACATGTTTTTTCAATAAAACAAATAATGTTTGCACAAAAACTAAAAAAAGCTTTGGAATTTTCGGTTTTCCAAAGCCGTTGATTTATTTTATTATAAGGTATTGATCGAGAATTTCTCTAATTCTTTCATTGGAAAGTTCCAAATTGATTACTCCCGAAATGGTTATTGAAACATTTCCCGTTTCCTCTGAGACAACTATTGTTAAGGCATCATACCTTTCACTAACTCCAATTGCTGCTCGATGTCTGGTACCAAATGATTTGGGAACATCGTATTTGTCTGTTGAGGGAAAATACGCACCAGCACACATTATTCTATTCTTCCTTATTATAACAGCACCATCATGACAAGCTGTTCCTGGAGTAAAAATAGTGGTCAGTATTTCCTGGGTAATCACAGAATTGATCTGAATAGCTTTTTCAATAAAGGTGTTCAGGCTATCTTCACGCTCAAAGGTAATTAAAGCTCCAATGTGTCTTTTTGATAAGTAATCCACTGTCTGAGCGATTGTATTGATAATTCCTTGTTTTTCTTGAACAGAGGTAAAAGAGTTATCGACTTTAGACATTACAAAAACCGATTCCCAAAGATTTCTTATCTCCTGACTATAGATAATAACAAAGATACCAACCATCCAGAAGGCAATTACCTCTATTATTGACCTAATCATTCTTAAATCAAATAAAATAGTTATCAAGTAAGCAACCAAAAATACCAAAATAGCTACTAAAACCTTTCCCGGTTTTATTCTTTTTTTAATCAAAACATATAATGCAAAAAACAAAGCTAATACTAAACTTAAATCCAATATCAATTTAAGTATTCCTAAAGTACTAAAATCATTCGTGTAATCTGATATTATTTTTATTAAATTATCAAACATTTCTTTCACCTTCTCTGCTCAGTATCAAATCAATTTGATCTCTTCTGTCCTGATCCAATTCCTGTTTACTCATAAAATATCTGATCATTTTCTCGTCCTTTTCCTCTATTGCATAATCTATTGGAAGATTATTTATTTCATCCAAGATAACAACATCGGCTCCATGCTCTACAAGATATTTAGCAATCTCAATATTCCCATTTATTGCTGCCAGATGAAGAGGAGTTTGTTCCTGAGAAGCTCCAACATTCAAATCACATCCGTTCGCAACTAAACTACGGACAAATTTTATTTTCCCTTCATTAACAGCTTTATGAAGAGGAGTATCACCATATTCATTTGCAATATTCATGTTTACTCCAGCTTTAATAAACAAATTAAACAGTTTAATATCATTCAATTTTAGAGCAACATGTAATAAAGTTTGCCCTAAATATCCCTGAGTGCTGATATCAATATCTTCATCTTCCAATTTTGCCAAGGTACTCCTGATATAAAAGTATCGATGAGGATCCTGTTTAACCGTATCAACAAAATCTTTAAATTTCTTTTTATTTCCTCTTTTATTCATTCTTCAAAGCCTCAATAATGGTTGTTGCCACCTTCTTTATTCCCTCACCAAACAACACTTTAGAAATAGTAATCACTTTCCAATTGTTTTTAATAGCATTCACGTATTCTTCACGATAGATATTCATAATTTCACTTCTGTTGATATCATCGAATAAAATTAATACTCCAAATAAACTATCTCCCTTTTTCAAGATTAGATCAATATTACCATTGTTTGTGAAGACCTCAAAATCATATTTTCTTATTTCTTCAGCTAATAGTTCACGCATTCTGTCAGGAATCTCTTCATTAAAGATATGATTTCGACCATCAAGAATACTTTTAATTCCTGTAGTGAATTTAGATACTACATCAGTCTGTAATAACTTTTTACTATCATAGATGACCACCTTTTGACGACACAAAAGAAGGCTATCCAACATATTAGCACTGATATAATCTATATCGATCATCTGGTAATCCTCTAAATCGATAATGTTGTAATCACTGTTGACCAGATATCCTGTAGTCAAATCACTGATGCTCAGATTATCTAGGAAAAAAGAGATTATTTCCTTATTCTGAAAATTATTTGATATAAGGATTTTTGATAAATCCTCATAGGTTTTTCTTCTTTTACCGAGATCCTTTAGGAAATAATTGATTTTCACTTTTTTATTATTTTCATATAACTCAAAAATATACTGATTTATCTTTTTCTCAACAATTTCTAGACCTATATTTTTTGAATATAAATGGTGATTTATTCCTCTTTGTCCAACCATATAATTCATTAAATTTTTTGGAGTGAGATCATATCGATAAGATAGATTGAACTTTTGGGTATTTCTTATAATCGAAATCAAATTATTGGAAATTGATGCATGTAACTGATACTCTCCCGAAATGATGACTTGACTGTTAACACTATTGATAAATTGTTGATTTGGACTCAAGATATGAGCATCATCAATTATAATAAGATCAAAATCATCAGTATTCAAATATCTGTCAACAAATTTAGTGTTTGCCAGAAAGATATGTTTTAATCCTTTTGTTCTCCTGATATATGCCTGATAGTCCAAATTTTTAATACCATTCAGATTAAATCTATGACTACTGTACTTTCTGATATCGCTTAGAATGTTTTCTCCATCAACCTCTATGAGATGATTTTCCAAATCTCTGATTTCTTGAAGATATTCTTTCAGATTTTTGATTTCATCAATTATCCTATTTCTATCCAAATAGATGTCCTTTAAGCCACTCATATATAAATAACAGAAGTCGGTAACAAGGGTTTCACTTTTTGTCAGTGTGATGATGTATTTAATTAGCTTATTCAACTTGTATTTATTTAGGATTGAAATTCCTTCTGTAATTGCTAGATAGGTCAATAATTCTTCCTTAGAGTTTAACAATTTAGTGGTGTAATCGATTGTTTCAATAAAATCGCTGTAATAATATCGAGAAATTCCATCCTTAAATATCTTACAATACATTTTAAATGTCTCTGTCAGATTACCACTATATTCCTTGCAGTTTTCTAAATGAGATCGCAAATCCCTGTTATTATTTATATCTAAGCTCTTAATAAAGGATTCATTGTTACTGAAGCATTCAAAATAAGAGACAAAATTCTGGATAACTCTTGATATCTGTTGGATATCAGTTTTGGAACTATCATATAGTTCTCCGTAAATCCTTTGATATTTCTCACTACTATCGAGCAAATGAGAGTATTTTTCTCTCTCTTCAAGAGCCTTCTTTATTGCGAAATATGTCTCAGCTTTAACATAGTCAAAATCATTTGCTCTCACAACATATAGCATTCGATCGTTTGAAAGAAAAAGATTTTGGATATAATCAAAGATCATAGAAACATTTTTAGTTTTTTCCAAAAAGCTTTGACCTTTAACCGGAAGATCGTACTTTTCAAGAGTGATAAAGAGTTCATTCAATTCATTATATGACTTTTTAAACATCAATAGAGTACGAATAATTCGCTCATGTTCTTCTTTTACATTTGTCTCTTTATCAACCAGTTTATAAAGCATCTTGATGATTCGGCTGCGATATTCCTTTTTACCAATGCCTTCAACATATTTTTTCAGACTCTCTAATTTACCCAAAACATTATTTTTAGGGTCATACTTTAGTCGAACCAGGTCATAATATTGGTCCTTTAGTTCTTTAAATCTTTTAATGTTTTCCAGATATTTTGCTATTTTTTCGGTCAATACTTCAATTTTAATATTGTCGTATTTCTTTCTTATATTATGAAAAGCTTTATTTTTTTCCTTGTTTGAATCATTCTTAATAATATCAGCAATTGTCTGCAAGGTCTCTTTGCATTCATTGTTATCTAGTTTGGGAAATTCCTTGTGAAATTCTTCGATTTCTCCCCTGGTAACATCAATATTCTCAATTAATTTTAATAGTTTACTCTGCATTGATGAGTATTGATTATTGATGATGACATTAATCCATTTTCGATTGATGTTAAATTCATTCACAAAATCAACAAATCTGATGACTTCACCAATACTCTCATCGCTATTTAAAAATTCCCATTCGGAAAAAGCTGTTATCTTAGCAGCCGTTTTCTCAAAAATTTCTTTTTGAATCGTTCCCTTATTGATCTTTATCGTGATATTCTTGCGATCAGCATTGAGCTTATCAATATTATCTAGGGAGTCTCCAGTAAAATACTCCCCAAGAATAGTATTAATTTCTTCATCTATCTTAATCGTATCAACATCAATATATTTGTGTTCAATATAATACCTTATCTCTTGCAGTTTGTACACATCGCTCTTTAAATTCTTGTATTCGTTTTGGGCTTCCCGGAAGGTTACTAACGACTCCTCAATCCAGCTTTTAGGTACTGAACTGATTTCAAGATTCTCCAGATAATAAATTATATTCTTTAACATCGCATAATTTTCGATTTTATTTATGCCAAAATTCTTTTCTAGATAATTCTTTTCTTCAAGAAATGTTCTAAAACATTTGTCAATTTGATATATCAATGTAATTATTTGATTAGGATATTTTATCTGATTAATGATGGGAATTTCTTTCCAAACGCTCTCCTTAAAACTTACCATCTTCATCAAAGAACTTTGAATTTTCTCAAGACTTTTCTTAACATCAAGATATTCATGTTTGTATAAATCGGTTACTTTTTCAATTTCAAGAGCTTTCCTAGGCTTGTCGACTAAAACACTCAATTCATCTAAAATTTCAGTAAAGCGAAAGTTTGCAATTCTGCCATTCATCGCTTTTTCATATTGATCTATCTTCTGGTATCTCTCCAATAAATCATCCTTCAATTCCATCACTGAATTATATTTTCTTGGTGAAGTTTCGATTATTTGATTGGCTAGTTTAAAAAATGGTTGAGAAAAATCAGCAAGATAATTAATCAGTTGTTTTTGAACCATTGTTTCCTTGACATCATTCAGTGTTTCTATGGCATCAGAGATATACAATACTCGGTTTTCCCGATAAATAGCATTAATTGCAATATCTTTTAAGACTGTTGTTTTACCACTGCCATATCTACCAACTATCGAAAAACTTTTTCCTAGTATAGCATTCATCAATATTTCTCGTTGAGTTTTGTTTAATGGTAAAGAGTAGTAATAATCTTGAATTTCATCTGTATATAAATGATTGGCTAATTTTTCATCAAATTCTTTAGCTTCCTGGAACTTTGTGAAATCGATTAGAGTATCTCTCTTTTTTAAATTAGCAAAGGTTAAATAATTCTCCAATTCAACACTAAACTCACTAGCCCTGTTAAAACTTAAGCAGAATTCATCCATAGCATAAATGCTATTAAACTTTTCTCCAAGAGAAATATTACTCTTCATGAATTCAGTAAAGGTTGAGGCGATTAAAGGATTTTCTATTGGTCTGTACATCAATTGGAAAAATACTTCCATTTCTTCAAAGTAGATTTCAATTGGAAGCAGTAATATTGGCATGAAAATCTCTTTTTTATCGCTATTAGTGTACTTTAGAATTCCATATGTGATGAATAATTGTTTCAAGCCATCTTTGTCAGTCAGATTTTTGAAAAACAAATAGGGCAATTTATTACGAATTTCCTCATCAGGTAGGGTACTCTTTCCAATTCCCATGTTTTGAATAAAGAAAGAAGCTACCTCCTTAATATTGATTATTTCAAAATTTAACATCCTCTTTATTACATCGTAATCAATATTTCCAAGCTCCAAATAAGCATCAGAAGTAAAGATATTTTTCAAATGTAAATTATTAGATGAAAGTTTTAAACTTGCGAAAATATCTTTAACCATATTTCTTACCTCTTAAATAATTATACCAAAAAACTACATAAATTAGAATAGTATTTTTTTTATTTTCTTTTTCCTAATATTTATAATAAACAATCATTTCAATTGCTCTTTATATTTCTCTATAATTTTCAACCTTTTTACTGAATATTTTCATTAAAAAAAGTGAAAAATTTATGGGAATATTTTCATTTATTTTTTTCTTTTATTTTAACTTTTTTCATAGTATAATTAATTAATGATTTTTAGAAAGGACTTTGATTATGGGAAATACTGACAGAGTGTTCTATGATGAACAGATTATTGAGAAGTTAAATAATGATATTAAAAACTTTTTCCCCCACTTGTTTTTAATCGACAAGGAAACAATGCATATGACTTTTACGGGAGTATCACGTCTCGTATTACTGGATCGTTATGCTCAAAAGGATATCAACCATTCAACAATTGGAAATGGTGATGTTGTCGTTTGTGTTGTTAAGGATGACCCAAAATTTCCCACTAGAGGAATTGGATATATCAGGGAAATAGATAGAGAATCGGGCTTCTTATATATCGAAGTTGAACAGGAATACACTGGAATGTGTGCGGATATTAATGAGAATGGTATCATTAAACGTCACCTAAATGAAGTCGATAAACCATTAGAACTTTTCTTTGAACAAATATGTCACCGTGTTGCCAATAACCTAGGCCAAGGTGAAACGATGGAAGTTATTTCTTCTTTCTACCATGAACTAACCGAATTGAATTTAGTACCTGCTGGTAGAGTTTTATTTGGGGCTGGTTCTAATAGTGCCGTTACATATTTCAATTGCTTTGTAATGCCATTTGTTCATGATTCTCGTGGAGGAATAAGCTTACATCGTCAACAAGTAATGGAAATAATGTCCCGTGGTGGTGGTGTTGGTACAAATGGTTCCACTCTGCGTCCCAAGAATTCTTTAGCTAAAGGTGTCAATGGGAAATCCAGTGGGTCGGTAAGCTGGCTTCATGACTTATCCCAACTTACTCACCTTGTTGAACAAGGGGGCTCACGACGTGGTGCTCAGATGATAATGTTAGCTGACTGGCATCCAGATATCATTGAATTTATCATCAGTAAAATGCAAAATCCAAAAATACTTCAATTCTTGATCAGTAATTTAAAGGATGAAGATATCATCCGTGAAGCCAAGAATAAATTGAAATTCATTCCTCTGACAAACGAGGAAACCGAAATATATGAAGCTTTAATAGATATTGAGAGTTCTCATCCAGGAACTGTTAGCAAAGCTACTTTAGAACGAACTAGAGAGATGCTATCAGTTGGTGGTAGATATCAGGTCAACAATCCTGATTTCTTATCTGGTGCCAATATTTCAGTAGCAATAACCAAAGAATTTATGTATGCTGTTGAGAATGATTTAGACTACGAACTTAAATTCCCCGATATCGATAACTACTCTCAAGGCCAAAAAGAGGCCTACAACCAAAAATGGGGTGAGATTGGTGATGTCAGGATTTGGGAAAAAATGGGCTATGGTGTTAAAGTTTACAAGGTCTTCAAAGCTAGAGAACTTTGGAACCTGATCAACATTTGTGCAACATATTCAGCTGAACCAGGAATCTTCTTCCTGGATAATGCTAATGATATGACTAATGCTAAGGCATATGGCCAACAAGTTGTTTGTACAAATCCTTGTGGTGAACAACCACTGGCTCCTTATTCTGTCTGCAACCTAGCAGCTATTAACTTAGCAAATATGGCTGATATTGAAAACTCCGATGTCAATTGGGATAAATTAAAACAAACCATAACTACAGCGATTAGACTTCAGGATAATGTTATCGATAAGACGACTTATTTCTTAGAAGAAAATAAGACCCAGGCTTTAGGAGAACGTCGTATTGGTTTAGGTGTTATGGGTTTACATGATCTTATCATCTATTGTAACCTTCGCTATGGAAGTAAAAAAGCTAATCGCTTTGTTGATAAATTATTTGAGTTCATCGCTACAAATGCCTATATCACTTCTATAAATCTAGCCAAAGAAAAAGGAAGTTTTCCATTTTTGGATCAATATGGTTCAAGGGCAAGATTTGTTGAAACTGGTTATATGAAGAAGATGCCTATTTCGATTAGAGAAGACATCTTAAAATATGGTATTAGAAATTCCCACTTGCTTACTATTGCTCCAACAGGTTCAACTGGTACCATGGTTGGTGTATCAACTGGTCTTGAACCATACTTCGCATTTAAATACTATCGCAGTGGCCGTCTTGGTAAGTTCATGGAAGTTAATGCTCAAATAGTTGATAACTATATAAAACTTCATCCTGAGTATGATCCTGAACATTTACCAGATATCTTTGTTTCAGCAATGGAATTATCCGCTGATGAACATGCTGATGTTCAGTGTGTTATTCAAAGATGGGTGGATTCCTCAATTTCTAAAACAGTTAATGCCCCTAAAGGATATGCCGTTGAAGATGTTGAAAAACTTTATATGCGTTTATATAAAGGAAAGGCTAAAGGCGGAACTGTTTATGTTGATGGCAGTCGTGACACTCAAGTCTTAACCCTGAAGAAAGAAGATAACCTTCCAAAACAAGTTGAACTTGCTGATTTGGGTATTGAAATCGAAGAAAACAAAGTTGAAAAAGAAAAGGATGATATCAATCCAGCAAGAACTAAAGCCAATCGCAATATTGGTGTAGAGATTGGTGATATCTGTCCTATATGCCTTGAAGGAACTGTCGAGGATATTGGTGGTTGCAATACCTGTACTAATTGCAACGCCCAATTAAAATGCGGTTTATAAAATCTGAACCTTTTAAGAAAAACTTAAAAGGTTTTTTTCTTTACTTAGCATGATAATTTTGTTATAATACTACATTAGGTGAATAAAATATGAATAGTAATGAAAAAAGTTTAAAAATGCGAACAATGCCAATGGGAAAACTATTGATGGTAATGAGCCTCCCAGCAATTCTTTCGATGTTCGTTCAAGCGATGTATAATGTCGTTGATACGATGTATATATCAAGGTACGATGTTGGTGAAGATAATATGATTACCGCTTTAGGTTATGCCTTTCCTATGCAGATGATTATCCTAGCAATTGCTCTGGGAATTGGAATTGGTAGCAATATCCTGATATCTCGTAAGCTAGGTGAAAGAAAGCCTGCAGAAGCTGCAAACATAGCAAGAACAGGCATAATAATGGCTGTTATTTCTGGGCTGGTTTTCTTTGGTTTTAGTTTTTTTCTTCCCGAGATGTTTCTCGATATAATGTCCAACATTGAAGTGATAAGACTTTATGGAACTGAGTATCTCTCAGTTGTAATGATGTTTAGTATCTTTATCTATATTGAAATAACCATTACCAAATCCCTTCAGGGAATGGGAAGAATGATGGTTCCAATGATTGCTCAATTGATAGGGGCAATAACCAATATTGTTCTTGATCCTGTTTTTATTTTTACTCTTGATATGGGAGTAAAAGGAGCAGCTATTGCTACAGTCGCTGGTCAAGCAACCGCTATGTGTTTTGCTTTAGGTTATATATTGATCAAAAAGGTGGACATCAGTTTCAATTTTAAAGGATATAAATTTAAGGGTGAATATGTAAAAGAGATCACTAAAGCTGGCTTACCAGCTATGTTTATGAATTCTTTAGCTGCTATTACCAACATAATCCTTAATAACATTTTAAAAATGCTCAATCCTGAAGAAATTGCAAATGCCGTCTTAACGATTTATTTTAAGTTGCAGAGCTTTATTTTTATGCCAATCTTTGGATTAACCCAAGGTGGTCTCCCAATTTTGTCCTATAATTATGGAGCAAATATTAAGAAAAGATTTACCAATGCTTCTAAGATAATGTTAATCTCTTCTTTTTCCTTAATGTTGGTAGGATTCATCATATTTCAAGTGTTTCCTGAAACCCTTTTGGGATTATTACAACCAGAACAAAAAACAATCGACATGGGTATCCCTGCTCTAAAAATAATCAGCTACGCTTTCTTTCCAGCTGCTCTTAGTATTGTAATGGTAAATATGTTTCAAGCAATTGGACATGGCTCAAAAGCCTTGATTATGTCACTCTTGCGTCAAGCCATCTTCTTAATACCATTTGCTTTCATCTTAGGCGAAATTATGGGAGTAAAAGGGGTTTGGTTATCTTATCCTCTTGCTGAATTCTTCTGTTCAATAATTTTTATCTTTCCTTTAATAATTCTCGTAAAAAAGAGTTTTGCTCAAAAAACTGCTGAAATCATTAACACAGCTTCTTAAGAAGCTGTGTTTTCTTTTTTCTAGTTGTTATTAGCCCTCTGATAGATTTTATTGTTAAGCGCATCTATTTTTACAGCCAAACTCTTAATACTACTAGAGGTCAATTTTAGAAGAATAAAATCCTCCTTTTATAACAATTGACTAATCTCATTCTTAACAGTATAATATATAAGAAAGAGGTGATATCATGGAACGAGCCATCATTATTGGTGTGAATACAACAGATGAATCTCAGGTTTTTTTAGATGAAATTGAAGAATTGAAAAACTTATGTTCTGCTTGCGAGATTGAAGCAATTGATACAATTACTCAAAGTCTTGACAGTGTAAACCCTGCTACTTATATTGGTAAAGGAAAGATTGAGGAAGTCAGAGTTGCTATTGACAGTTTAGATGCTGAGGTTCTTGTTTTCAACGATGAACTAAGTCCATCACAGATAAATAATTTACAAGAAGCCTTAGAAATCGCTATATATGATAGGACATTTATAATTTTAGAAATTTTCAGAAGGCGTGCAAAAACAAAAGAAGCTCTAATGCAGGTAGAAATTGCCACTTTGAAATATAGTTTACCTCGACTTATGGGACTAAGAAAGGGCCTTTCCCGCCAAAGAGGAGCTGGAGGAGGCTTTGCTCATGGCCGTGGTGCTGGTGAAACCAAACTAGAGTTGGATAGAAGAATTACCACCGATAGGATTACCGCTTTAAAAAGAGAATTAGAAGAGGCAACTGCTCTTCGTAAACAACAAAGATCAATGCGCAAAAAAAATAATATGAATATAGTTTGCCTTGTTGGATATACCAATAGTGGTAAGTCTTCAACATTGAATGCCATTTTAAATCATTCAAAGGGTATAAAAAAAGAAGTGTTTCAAAAAGATATGCTCTTCGCTACCCTTGAAACCTCTACAAGAGCTATCCAAACAGAGAACAATTTCAGATTTTTACTAACAGATACTGTTGGTTTTGTTAATAAGCTACCTCATCAATTGGTTGAGGCCTTCAAATCGACACTTGAAGAAATAACAGAAGCAGATTTGATCATCCATGTTGTTGATTCAACAAATCCCAATTATAAAATGCAAATTGAAACCACTAATTCTGTACTAAAAAGTATTGGTGTTGATAATATTCCAACAATCTATGCATTTAATAAAATTGATTTAGTTGATGATTATCTATACATTCAACCTGAATATGTTAAGGCCATCCGAATAAGCGCTACTGATGATAAAAACATCGATAAACTGATTGAATTAATTCAAAAAGAGTTAGAGTCAGAATTTTTAGATGTCATTTTAACAATTCCATATAATGAGCAAGAAATTATTGAACTATTAAAAGATGGTGGCTACCTCAAAAAAATTGACTATCTGGCTGAGAACATTGAAGTAATAGCAAAAATACCTTCCAGATTAGAAAACAGAATCATTAAATATAAAAAAGGCTATGAATAATAA
>JAQUYR010000077.1 GCA_028691715.1 Bacilli bacterium
TTTTCTATATCCAAAATAGCTTCTTTGACTAAGAATTTCATTTTTTATCCTCACATTTTAGATTTTATATATCGTATCAATCACTGTTCCATCGCGGTACATAACGACCCCAACTGGAGTATCACTATGCTCTAGTTTTCGAGGAATTCCTGTAATTTCATGAGCCTTTGCTAATAATTCTTCAATAGTCATAATGTTTAATGATGAGTTTTGCAATTTTTCCAATAAATCCTGACGCCTTGGATTGATAGCAATACCCCTTTCCGTGACAATAACATCAACATCACTTCCTGGAGTGGTAACTGTGGTCACCTGTTCTTTGACGATAGGAATTCTTGACTTTATCAATGGAGTAACTATAAGGGTTAATTTAGCCCCATAAGCAGTGTCTGAATGACCACCTGAACCACCGATAATATTTCCCAGTGATGATGTAGTCACATTGACATTAAAATCAACATCAACTTCAGTGGCTCCTAGGATGACAAAGTCTAACTTGTCAACAACATTATCATCTTTGGGATTAGCATAACTAGAGGCACTCATTGAAATATGGTTTTTATTCTTTGCCATTGAAGCTACAGCTTCTAAATCAAAGCTTTGAACATCATATAATCTATCCACTAAACCTTCTTCTAGCATACTGGTAAAATAGCCAGTTATTCCTCCACTAGCAAATGAAGCTTTTATCTTTTTTCTTAACATTATTTCTTTAACAAAGCTGGCAACTGCTAAAGAAGTTCCCCCAGCTCCTGTTTGCATCGAAAATCCTGGTCTGATATATCCTACTTCATCAAGGAATCTAGCAGCATCACGAGCAATTTTTAACCCGATTGGGTCTTTTGTTATTTTTGTAGTTCCTGAGACTATTTTCTTGGCATCCCCTATGGAATCAACAACGACAACATAATCGATATATTTACTATCTATTTCCCTGTAATCCACCTTTTCAACAAGGTTATCGGTAATAACAACCTTTTTATCAGCATAATACATATCACTGATGATATATCCTAAGGATCCACAGGCATTTTCACCACAAATTCCATTTCCATTACCCAAAGCATCCGCAATTGGAGTAGCTATAAAAGCTACATCAATCTTTAATTCTCCAGCCTCAATAGCTCTTGGTCTTCCTCCATGAGTCATCATCACTAATGGCTTTAACATTTTACCATGAGAAATAGCATCAGCAACTTCTCCATTGACATAATTGGTATATATCTGGATAATATTACCATTTTCAATCAACTCCACAAGCTCTCTGTGACAGGGGAAAATTGATGTTGGGGCAAAAATCATATTTTTCAAGTTGCGCTTTTTGATTTCCTGAGCGACTAAATTCAAGACCTTATCACCATCACGAAGATGATGATGAAAAGATAGTGTCATCCCATCGGTGATATGAAGTTTATCAAAGACATCACTGATTGAAGCGACTAATTTAACCTGATTAGATGATTCCTTTTTATTTATAAGAGTTCGTGATCTCTCTAAAAAGGAATTAGACTTCTGAAATGGCATAAAGCCATCAATAACCGTTCTTCCCAGTGAGTTTTTCATATCGTTTATCTCCTATAATAAGCCAAACTTTTTAGCTTTTTCTAAAACCTTTAAACTTCTCTCGATGATCGGTTTATCAACCATTTTCCCATCCAAACTGAAAGCTCCTTTTTTTTCTCTCTGATATACTTCAACAATTCTTTGAGCTTTAGTAATTTCTAGAGGACTTGGTGAGAATACTTCATTCACCGTCTCAATTTGATTGGGATGAATACAGGCTTTAGCACTAAATCCTAAAGCTTTTGCCTTAAGAGAATCTGCTTTTAAGCCTTCAAGATTATTAACATTGGTATATGGAGTATCAATAGCCTCAATTTTCATAGCTCGACAAGCCATAGCAATTCGTGAACGGGGATATAAAATCTCGGTTCCTTCTTCACTTCTTGTGACTTCCATATCACTTGTCAGATCCTCAGCACCCAATAAAATACCACTAACACGTCTCATAGAGGCGATTTCCTCGACCTCTAATACTGAAATTGCTAGTTCAATTATGGGAACAATCTTAATCTTTTTGGTCAACTTATTTTTAATTTCTAAATCGCTTAAAATATCGTTTAAAATCTTTAAATCGTCAAGACGCGCTTTAGGAAGCATAATAGTATCAATCTTATCGCTTACTATCTCGTTTAAATCGAGATAACCGAGTTCACTATCAAGACCATTAATTCTGACCATGACTTCTTTGGATTCCAATTTGGAGACCAATAAATAATTTTTTAAAAGATGACGGGCACTATCCTTTTCGTTGAGGATAACAGCATCTTCGAGGTCAAAGATCACTGAGTCAAAGCCATAGACATCAGCTGTCTGAAGCATACCAGGATTGCTTGCTGGAATAAATAAACAACTTCTTCTCATTATATGACCTCCATTCTATTAATAGCGGTTACTAGTCGTGATTTGATCGTACAATCAAGAGCTCCTTTATCATTGCAGGTCACCTTCATCGCTTTTATTCCTAGTTCTTTAAGTGTATCCCTGATAACCTTCTCTATCTGCTCACCAAAGAAAGCAAAAACAATGCTCTCAATTTTTATCTCCAAAACATCACTCTCTTCAACTGTAATTAAGCAATCATTTGATTCAACTGTCCCAGCAACGCCTATTTTCATTTTATTTTCTCCTTGAATTTGCTAGAGCTACAACTCTATTAATTTCATTTTTAACAATCATGAATCCCTCATCACAACCCATACCTGGCTTTGCTAAGCATTGAGTTGCATGACAAGCTAATGCAATATTTGTTGTTGCTTCACTTGAAATATTGGTTTCGTTACATGTACCACCACAATAACTACCAATATTCTTCTTATTACAATACAGTAAAGCTTCAACAACATTATTAATGCCTCCAAGATCAGGTGTTTTTACTTGAAGCATATGTCCCGCTTTATTATCAGCAAAATAAATGACATCCTCTAAGGTGTTACACCACTCGTCAGCTACTATTTCAACATTTATTTTCTTTTGATCAAGAAGTGCAGTGATATCTCGAAGGAAAATCATTGTTCCTTCACGATCGCCAGTATCTACTGGGCCCTCTATTCTCAGTTTAAATGGTTTTGCAGCATCTTCTAAAGTTGCAAAATAAGCGACCATTTTTTTAACATCGTTATCAAAAGCAATTCCAACTGTTCCATAGGTATCGATATGAAATATCGGATTATAATTTTCATTTGCTCTTAGTTTCAAAACTCTATCTCTCAGCCACTTGACGTATTCTAAAAGAATCTCGCCGTTTTTTCCCAGTTTTGTCTCAACATTATTTATTAAGGCATGAGGAAGAACATCGGCTTGTTTAATGATCATCTTATCAGCATTTATATATCGCTCATCACCAGATTGTGTAAAAACATCAACTGGATTATATTCTGTCTCAGGAATATTGTACTCTTTTCTTATAACCTCTGCCATTGTTAGTTTATTAGTAATCGCTGTTGCCTTTAATAAAGCCTGAGTAATACCATAACGAATAGCAGTATGAAGTCTATGACCATTTACCAATAAATGATCGTATTTTAATGCTAATTCCTTGAATTTAGAAACATCTTCACCGATAAGCAATGGGCAGATATTCTCTTCAATAAAAGGAATAAATTCACTGGCTAGAAATAGTGGATCACGGCCACCTGCACCTGAATATTGAACAGCAGCACAATCCCCAACAGCAACACTTCCATCTTCTAAAACTAATTGAATAGAAATGGCTTCGCCAGTCTGACGAATACTTGTAAAACCTTCTGTTTTTGGTTCGCCAACGTAAGTAAACCCATCAAGCTTTGCTCCTTTTTTTATAGCAGCCTGATCATCGAAATAAAATCCAGTGTATGATTTTGATAAAATAACATTTTTAATTTTCATTTATATTAACCCTACTTTTTATGGGGTTTTTCCTCCTTTAAATGATGTCCGATTAATTCTCCACTACTTACAGCACAAACATCGTCAATAGTCATCTGGAAAGAAACCTTACGGCCTTCGTATTTTGCTCTCTCGGCGATTTTCTTACGATGAAATTCCTTTATCTCTTCACTAAATCCTAAATTCCCAAACTCTAATATTCTAATACAGCCCAAATTATCCCGAGCTGGAAGCATCTTACCAGCGTTAAATTTGCTTGGGGCGAAAGGAATATCAATTATTCCCTGCTTAAATGCTTCAACTGTTCCAACTGCTAAATCACCATCGCCAAGGACGAATACATGATCTAACAAGGAATCAACTTCTTTTCTAATCTGACGATATTCTTCTAAATATCTTTTACTTTTAGGGTTATCCTGATTCTTTAACAAGTTGACAACAAATTTTGAAGCCTTTATTCCCGTAGCATTAGCTTCTTTTGTTGGGATACCAATGGATTCATAAGGGGTTTTGGTTATCATCTTCGTCGCTTTACCAAGGGCCGCAACAGTTGAAGCCAAAGAAATTAGGGCTGTTGCTTCAGTTTCATCAGCAGGAAAACCACCCATCCACTGATGAAATACCGTGGTTACAATGACATCTTTATATCCATACTTTTTTAGATAGTCCTTTGTCTGATCGTTTAAAGCTCTTAAAGCAGCGATATCCTGAACCACATTACCTCCCTGGCCATAACCAACAGTAATATTTTTTACTCCCTGTTCAGCTGCCAGTAAAGCCTCAATTATTCCAACAGCATTCGATATTGATGGTGGAACTAGAGTTCCTGTCAATGGACCAAATGGTTCTCTGTTTAAATGAGCTCCATGCTCTTCATAATAACCGACCAATCTATCACAGTATTGCCAGTATTTTAAAGAATCCTCAATTGAGACACTTTTAGCATAGGGAACATTGTAAGATATCCCTCCACCTTCATTAGAAGTCCATCCCGCAGCGTGGATGATTTCCGCTAATAATCTCGAATCTGGAGTTCCATGCCTTGCCTGAAGAGGAACATTTACCTCTTGCATAACCCTCATGCATAGTTCAACTCCATAATTGACAGCGGGAAAACCGTTTAGCATGCTTCTACCAACAACTTTGCTCTCTTCAATTCCCCGTTCTGCTTCCTGATAACGATTTTGTCTTGTATATGAATCTATTGTTGAAGGGAGAAAATCAGCTCCAGCTTCTTCTAAATATTGTAATAATTTTATATGTTCTTCAAGGATTGCAACTCCAGCCCGAGGCTGAATCATCGTCTTTTCCTGTTTAGCCGCTTTTGCCATTTTAATGGCAAAGTTTTTACTATCAGGAAGTTTTTTTATTCTTGCAACAGCACCATCTAAATCCAATAATTTTGATGACCCTGTTGGCCAAGTAGCCAAGACTTCTTTCCTGATCGTCAAAAACTCTTCTTCGGTTAATTTCTTATTCTTAAGTTCCATGTTTTATATTTGCTCCATATCAAATGTTTATTATATACTTTTTCATAATCTTTAAAGCCACCAATGGTTCATGCATGCTCAATAAGCCCATTGCTGAAAAAATGTATTCTTTATCCAACATAAATTTGGCCTTTTTTGGTCGTAATTCCATAATATTTTTTTCACTAGCCATCATTTTTTGTAATATTTCCCGAGGATAGTTATTATAAATGATAACTCCACCAGTACCGATGATGTATTCCACTTCCGTCAAATCCTTACCCACCTGAAAATAATAAGTTCCAAGAGGAGTATATTGAGTATCCATTTTCCCAACGTGACGACTCATTCCAATATCAGTACAGATTTCTCCTAGTAAAACATCAATTTTTTCATCCTCTTTAGTAAGAGGTAGCATATCGACATCCATTGCCCTCTTTTG
>JAQUYR010000078.1 GCA_028691715.1 Bacilli bacterium
ATAATATCAATGTTGGGGGAAGTTATGCTGGGGGAACATGTGTTGATGGTTTGTATACTGGGGGAACTTATACCAAGAGCAGTCTTTCCTCAACAATTACTTTGACCAGCGTAACAACGACTAAAAATATAAGCAATTAAAAAGGCGCTTATAAACGCCTTTTTATGCCTGATCAACTTTCTTTTCCTTTAATTCACGGAGTTTGATGAGGTAAATGAATATTTTTTGAATGGGAACTTCTGATATCTTAATCAGATATTTTTGAAATTTCCTTATTTCATCCTTATTTAATTTTTTCCTAATACAAACAGTCAACATTTTTCCCCGATCCTCAACACCAATCACTTTTATACCGTTGATCAATGATTTTAGGACTTCAGTTTTTCCAGAAAGATAACAAAAATTGCTTTTAACCTCTTCAGTAGTAAAGTAATCGATGAGATGTCCTTTATCTAAAAAGAGAATTTTATGGAAAATATAATCTATTTCATCAACATATTCTGTAGCGATAATGATTGTTCGTGGATACGTTTCGTGATGGACATAAAGAAAGTGGAAGAAGTCATAGCGATCCTTTATATCGATATTGCTAATAGCATCATCCAAAAAAGTGATGTTTGCCCTTGATGACAAGGCTATTATATTAAATAGCAGGCTTTGTTTGTTGACCAACAGGGATGAGAAACTACTGTTTGGCTTGATATTGAAGTGTTCTAACAACTGATAAGCATAGTAATTGTCCCATTTGGGAAATTTACTCTTCATCTCTTTTAGAATACCCTTAACACTCATATAGTCAGGAAAGGTTGTTTTTGCTGGGATATAGCAAAGACGAGATAATATTTTGCTGTTTCCCTGTAAAATATCCCCATCAAGATAGACAAAACCATCGTTTGGCTTAATTTTAGCAGTCATCAGTTGTAACAGGGTATCCTTTCCAGAATCACTTCGACCGATGATAGCATATATTTGATTGTCTAAAAAATTAAAACTAAAATTCTTGATAGAATTATGGTCTTTATATATTTTAGTTATATTATCACAGACTAATACTGACATAAACATACCACCCATTACACTTTTTATAATTTAAATATACACTTTTTTGAGGAAAAAGTCAATTGAAGATGGATTAGACATTCTTTGTTGAGTAATGTTTATATTAAAATAGCTACCGATTAGGTAGCCTTTTTAATATTTGTTTTTAAAGTATTCGGAGATGTTTTCCAAAGACTTTAAAAGTACTTCATCTTTATCCAAATCCATATCGATAAATAAGGCGTCGATCATCTCGTTGTGAAATTTATCGTGTTCTTTGAGAATATTAATAGCGGCCGGTGTCAGTTTCACAAGAACTTTACGGCGATCGGATTCTTCTTGATAACGAACAACATACTTTTTGGAAACCAAGCGATCAATATTAACGGTCAATGTTCCCATTGTTATTCTTAGAACACGGGCAATATTGGTCATTGTGGGCTCTTTAGCATTGCGAATAGCTTCAAAGATATGAACCTCATTCATCGATAATTTAATGCCACGGTTTCTAAGGGTTTCCTCTTCAATGCTTAAAATGTGGTTGAATACTTCAACTAGTAATTCATTTATCAATAATTTTGATCTGCTCAAGCATTATCACCTCATTTTTACTTTTTTATATAACCTAAAGCATAAGCTCCTGGCCCCGCATGTGCTCCAACAACAGGAGTCAAGGGTTGCATAGGAACTTCTTTGATATGGGGATATTTTTCCATAATCTCTTTAGCGATATCTTCAGCCAAAGAAATATCGGTGGTATAGATGACAAAAGGCTCAAAGTCGATGTCTTTAACCTCTTCAAAGAATTTTTCTTTGACTCTTTCTAAAGCCTTTTTACTGGTACGAATCTTTTCAATAGATTCGATTTTACCATCTGGATTTATCCAAAGCAGAGGTTTTAGCTTTAACAAGCCTCCCAAAAAGCCACTGGCTACACTAAGTCTACCATTTTTAACAAGATATTTCAAGGTATCAACTGAAAAATAGATTCTCAGATTATCTCTAATATGCGCTAATTTTTCTAGTATCTCCTCAACACTATAACCTTCTTCAGCCATTTTTGCAGCAGTAAGGGCCATTTTTGCTTCGGGATAGACTACTGCCTTGGAATCAAAAACGTGAACTTTTAGACTATCGACCATTCCTGCTGCTAAAACAGCGTTTTGAAAGGTACCACTCAAGTAACTAGAAATAGTGACAACGATTGCGTCAGTAAAGCCTTCACTTTCCAGTCTTTTATATACTTCTAACATATCACCAGTTGATGTTTGGGATGTCTTAACATTGGTATTGGGGTTGAGTAATAGTCGTTTATAAAAGGCATCTGCTGTGATATCAATATAATCCTCAAACTCTTCCTCATCAACAAATAAGACAGAACGAAAGACATCGATTTTATATGGGTGTTTTAGGTAATCAATTCCTGAGTTTCCACAAACAATAGTAGCAATTTTTTGATTCATAATTTTCTCCTTTAATTAGTATATCAAATAGTTTGACATACAAAATAATATCATAAAAATTTTTATATTGCAAGACTTTTTTTAAGAAATAAGAAATATTTCTTGACCCTTAATTTGCATTGTAATCTAGATATTGTTAAATGCTATAAATTAATCGTGCAATGTGCAAAAGAGGAGAATAAGCCAAAAAAAAGGCGTATTTTAATACGCTAAAGTAATTTCTTTTGAGGTGTGGTTATCTTTTCTATTATTTGTAAATCTATTTCATTTTTGGTCAGGGAAATCAATCTTGTATATATCTCATCCTTTTTATCCTCAGGGATTAAATAGCGAAGAGTGATGGTATCTTTGAAGGTCTTTGTTATCTCCTGATAGCCATCAAGTATTTTAAGAATCTGATTTAAGTAGGAATAAGAAAAGGTCATTTCAATAACTAAACATTTTGTTATTTCTAATAGTTCAGCTTGAACGACAGTATTACTGACGGATGAACCATAAGCTCTGATTAAACCTCCGGCTCCTAGTTTTATTCCTCCAAAATACCTGGTGACTACAGCCAGGACGTTGGTCAGGTTATTTCTTTTTAAAACTTCGTATATAACAACTCCTGCGGTTTGAGAGGGTTCACCATCATCGCTGTTTTTAGCAATTTCCCCATCATTTCCTAAAATATAGGCATAGCAGTTATGATTAGCGCCATAATGCTCTTTTCTTATTTCAGAAAGAGAACATCCAACATCATCAACGCTTCTAATCGGTAAAAGCTGGCAGATGAACCGACTTTTATTTATCACTTGTTCATAAAAATATGTTTTATCAATAGTAAACATCTCTATCACCTTAAAATTATTATAAGATAAATGACAAAAAATGCCAAGGGATTTTTAAAAAAATAAAAAAAACATAGAAATTTACCATACAGTATTGTATAATATAATAAACATCAATTAATATATAAAAATAAAGGTGTATATATGATAATTCAAAGAGAAAAGTACTTAGAAAAAGGAAAAGAAATCCTAAAATCGTTGATAAATAATGGCTGTGAGGCCTATTTTACTGGCGAATTAGTCCGCAATAAGATTTTAGGAATAGATTTTAATAGTATTGAAATTTGTACGAGTGCTACTCCTGAGAACGTTCGTTCCATTTTTTCAGGCAACCGGGTTGAGGTTGTCAACGATGGTTTGGTGAAGCTGACTGTTGGAGAATTTGATTATCTTGTTGGGACATTTAAAGAAGAAATTCGTAGCGAGAGTCGTAAGGCTTTACAATCACATTATTCAAAGAGTCTGATCGATGATCTTCAACGCCGCGACTTTACAATAAATGCTATGGCTATGAGTCACAGTGGTAAAGTAACCGATGCTTTCAATGGTTATGAGGATTTACAAAAGAAAAGAATTAAAGCAATAGGTAAACCAAGGTTGAGATTTAATGAAAATCCAGCTAGAATTCTGACAGCTTTCAGATTGGTCAGTGAATTAGGCTTTAAAATAGATAAAGCGACTTACTCAGCTATGAGAAATAATAAAATGTTAGCTAATGTTCCAGTTGGAGTCCTTGTTGAAGAGCTGAAACACATCATCAACGGGCCAAACTTTAGAAAAGCCTTAGCTTATATTGTTGATTCTAATGCTTACCGCCGAATTCCAATATTAGGAGTAGAATTTAAAAGGCTGAATAAGAAGTATCATGAAGAAAACCTAGAGACTATTTTAGGATGTGCTTTTGTTCAAAACAAGGGAATAGATGAAACTTTTATTACGATGTCCAAAGATGTAAATACTTTAAAAAAAGTTGTTGATTTGGCTCTAGTAACTCCGAAGAGTCAATATGATACCTTGTTATTATTCAATTATGGACTTGAGGTTTGTCAACAAGCCAATTACATCAATGTTTTACTAGGAAATGCCAAACGAAAGAGCCGTAAAATCCGAAAGGAGTACAGTCTTTTACCGATAAAGAAGGTTTGCGATTTAGCCTTTAAAGGCGAGGATATCCTAAAACTTACAAATAATTTAAACGGACCATACATTCAAGAGGTAATGGATGAAATAATTTATAAGATTTTATTCAATGAACTTCCAAATGATTATGACGCTATTAAGATATTCGCTGTTGGGGCTTTAAAAGAAAGAGGTCTATTACTGGGCAGTTCTTACCAAAATCGATATAGTGAAAAAACTTCTTTTGAAAGACCAAAAGAAGCAAATAGACCAATAGTTGATGATTTTTATGAAGAGAAGAATATTCCTCTGGTAAAACCAATTGAAGAAACTAGTATGGAAAGTAAATTCGAAGAATATGAACGTCGTCTAAATGAAAAAGATCGCAAGATTGCTGAATTAGAGAGCAGTCGTTTAGAAGTCGAACTAGCAAATGAAGTAAAACAATTAGTCAGCAAAAATGTTGACATGTTGGGAAATATTGCTGAAGGCGATGAAGCATCAAGAGCTGAAGTTAAGGCAAATCTAGAAAAAATGTATCGGGATATTCTAATTAAGTCTAATCCGAAATATAAAAAGTTAAAGGATAGGAACAATGAATAGAATAAAAGATTTTAACCCAACTGATAAGGCAACATTAATTCTTCGCTTTACCGATATTCAAATTCGAAAGACCAGTACTAACGCTGATTATGCCAGTTTATTGGGATATGATGGTAAGGATTTGATTGAATCAAAGATTTGGTCGCTTTCGGAAGACAAAAGACAGTTGTTAAAGAGTGGAGAAATATATGTAGCAACTGGAGTAATGAAGGATTATCAGGGGAAGATGCAATTTAATATCAGTGATTTTCGCCTTGCTAATGAAGATGATGAGATAAATAGAGATGAATTCTATGAATACGCTAAATTGGATGTAGCAACATTACAAAGTGAAATAAAAAAATATATCGAACAGATCAATAATAAAGTAATCAAAGAGATAACCATTGATTTACTTAAGCAGTATTATAAGGAATTCTTCCTATTTCCAGCAGCAATGACAATGCACCATAATTATTATTCAGGTTTAGCCTATCATATCTATTCGATGTTAAGATTAAGCGATAGATATTTAGAACTATATCCGTTCCTAAATGCTGATTTGGTTCATGCTAGTATTATTCTTCACGATTTAGGGAAAATTGTTGAGTTAAGTGGTCCTAAAGGAACAGAATATACTAAAGAAGGAAATCTTTTAGGTCATATCACAATAGGCGCTAATTTAGTTTATACAGCAGCTTTAAAATTGGGATATGAAAAGACTGATGAAGCCTTATCTTT
>JAQUYR010000079.1 GCA_028691715.1 Bacilli bacterium
ACAAAATCGTTTTCGAAAAGCATCATGTGCTAACTCGCTATCTCATAAACTCTGGTTATCTGACTATAAAAGATAAAAGACAGTACTTCCGATACGATCGTTACTTTGAAAAATTCATCGGCGAAAACGGATATGAGTTTGATGATTTCAAGTTATATGTACAATACTTCATCCACAAATATAAAGAGCGATTAACGAGTAAGTATGTAGAAGAAGTAGTAATAAAAAATAAATTTGGATATTTCCTAACGGCAATGGAAAAAGCAAAGTTAGAATTTTCAACTAATGATACATAATCGTAAAATATAAAAAATATATCATATATGAGTTGCAATTCCGAAACATAATGATAAAATATGAGGGAGTGAATTAAAGTCCCTCAAGTGGAGGCAAAAATATGGAGTTTAGGATATTAGACCTATTCTGTGGTGCGGGTGGTTTCTCATATGGAATTGATAAAAACAAAGAGTTCCGCACTGTTCTTGGTCTTGATTTTGACGATAACGCTATAGCGACATTTAATAAAAATATAAAAGGTGCGAAAGGTATCGTTGGCGATATTACAAGTGATGATGTGAAAAAAAATATTATTCAAGAAGCGAGAAAACTTGGTGTTAATATGGTCATTGGGGGACCACCATGTCAAGGGTTTAGTTTAAAAGGAAAGCAGCTTGGTCTAGATGATCCAAGGAACTTCTTATTTTTGGAATATGTCAAAATAGTTGAAGAACTGAGACCGGAAGTATTTGTTATTGAAAATGTCAGGAATCTGATAAATGCACTCGGTGGCTTCTTTATCGAACAAATAATCACAAAATTCACAAGTTTAGGATACATTGTCAACCATGGTTACATCAATGCGAAGAACTTTGGAATACCACAAAATCGTGAAAGAGCTATTATTATAGGGTCATTATCGCGGAGCATCGACTTACCAAATGGAAACTCGAAAAACACCATTACTGTTAGAGATGCAATCTCAGATTTAGCTTATTTGGAATCTGGAGAAGGAAAAAGCGAATCTGATTACATTAATGAATCTCAGAGCAAATATCAAAAAATGCTTAGGGGTAAGAAACTATACAATCATTTTGCAACAACGCACTCTAAATTAGCACTTGAAAAATTGAAAATGGTTCCTGCCGAAGGAGATAAAACCTCCATCCCGAAAGAGTTACATGGGAAACAAAAATTTGCTACTACATGGGCAAGATTAAAGTGGGACGAGATTAGTCCAACCATTGATACGAGATTTGACACACCATCAAATGGGAGAAATTCGCACCCATTCTTACATAGATCAATAACACCTAGAGAAGCTGCAAGAATTCAAAGTTTTGATGATGACTTTGTTTTCACTGGTCCCAAAACCAGTGTATGTCGGCAAATTGGAAATGCTGTACCACCATTAATGGCAAAAGCGATAGGTGAGACAATCCTTAATGGATATATTGATGAGCGTATCGAAAGAGAAGCCTATAGGCTCTATTTGGCAGATGCGTTCACATTCGTGAAAGAACTTCAAAAACAAAATATCAAAGTTGATCATATTATTACGGATCCTCCATACAATATTTCGAAACAAAATAATTTTCACACGATGGATAATCCTAGAATTGGTGTCGATTTTGGAAGCTGGGATAAAACTTTTGACCTATTTGGTTGGATTAAAGATTACGTCACTTTGCTTAATCCTAATGGTTCAGTGATTATATTCTGCTCATATTTATATATTAGCTTTATTATCAATGAATTAATTAGATGCGATATTGATGTAAAAGATGTGTTGATTTGGAAAAAGACTAATCCTATGCCAAGAAATATCAATAGAAGGTATGTTCAAGATATGGAATTTGCTGTATGGGGGGTTAAAAAAGGTTCCAAATGGATTTTTAACAAACCCAGTGATGTCCCTTACCTTAGATCAGTGTTTGAAACAAGTTTAGTGTCGGGAGATGAAAAGACAATTCATACAACTCAAAAAAGCTTAAAATTGATGGAATCTATAATCCAGATTCATACTAATCCCGGTCAAGTTATTATTGACCCTTTTATGGGAAGTGGCACAACTGGGGTCGCTGCTTTAAACAATAAAAGACATTTCATAGGAATTGAAAAAGAAAAAAGTTATTTCGCGATTTCAGTTGATAGGATTAATAAGAACGTTCACTAAAATCGATAAATACATTCATTCTTAAACTTGCTTTCTTGATAAAACATCCGCTTTATTAAAACACTATCCATGTTATAATCTAAAAAGATAATAGTTTTGGAGGTGTTTTATGACTTTGAAAGCAACTGATCTTTTAAAATACGAAATAACCCCCTTTTTGTTTGGGGTTCTATATAGCAGAATTATGCCTAAGCCCACTGAGAACTCCAATCCTGATTCCTTCTACATATATACTGCCTTTCGGACTTCTAAAGCTGTTCTAAGAAGTTCCTTTTCATTAGGCAAATATGCAAGTAAACTTGTCCAACAATATAATAAATACAGCGGATATTTAAATTGGCAAATTTACAGAGCAAGTGATGATGGAATTGAGTTGAGATTTCCTATACAGAATGATTTAAATATCGACTCTGCTCAGTTTTATAATTTAATTTATAAAAAGTTACGATCGTCAACATGGTTAAATACTGATGAAATCAGTGAAGAAAAGAAATTTTTTCTACGCGGTTATATGGAATCAAGAGGAAGCGTTGATACAACTTTAAAATTATTCGCTCAAGACTACTTTTATAATAATCGTTTCGAATTGAAAAGGGTTCAATTATTAACAGATGACATAGGTCTTCCAATATCATATGCAAATTTCAATCCAAGGAACATGCAACCACAGTTTGTTAGTGGTGAAAATAAACGAAATGCTCAATTTCGCATAAACTTGTTTTATTACGCTAGAAATATTGGTTTCATCAACGAATATAAAGCTTTAATATTTGAAAAAGCATATAACCCTACTTCAAAAATTGAAAACGAAGGAATTATCTATTATCAGGTATCAGTTCCCGACGTTAACAATCATGTAGCCTTTATTAAATATATTAACTTCTTTACCAACAATATATATAACAAAGACCTTACTCCTAAAAAAATTGATATATTGAGAAGACAGTTGGGTTTTAATAAAGGTCAAAGCTTAAATCAGCTTGGTCGCAATAAATCAATAGTGGATTTATTTGACGAGTTATCCGAAGACAAATGTGCGCTTTGTGGTACAAATCAAACATATAAGAAAAAAGCAAATGGCAGACAAGCCTTCGAGATCCATCACATGATTCCATATCATAATGGACAAGAATTTGATAACATTGCAAATTTTGTTAAATTATGTCCAACGTGCCATCGTAGTCTTAAAAAAGGAAGTGCTTCAAAAGCTGATCAAATAACTTCGATTATTACTATATTGGGCAAACACCCAGAAGTGTTTGAATACACGAGTTCGGCATTAGGAATTGAAAATCTTCCTAGGTTAGCCGAAGAGATTTGGACATTACTTGGATAATCGATATGACTACCAATATTTCGGGGAATTTTAACACTTCACTAACTGAAGTGGCAATTGTGAAGAAGATTTTATCTCAAGAAGGGATTTCATATTTATCAGTTTACAAAAGCCCTTATTCTGACGATGAAGATGTTGCTGTAAATTTTAGTGATGGCTCGTCCATCACAATAGAAGTAAAAGAAGAAAAACTAGAAAGAATCAATAAGTATAATGATTTGGGTATTGATTATATTTCGGCTTTTTACTTTATCAGTGCAAATGATGAATTTTATTGGAAAGGATCACCGAAGTCTCCAACAGCTTTAAATAATTTTGAATCAAAGATCAACATACAAAAACTAGGAAAGATTTTTTATTCAAAAGCTGAATTATGGCTTTTTTATTGTTTAAATATAGACGGAACAATTTCTTTCGCTGAATGGTATCTTGGTAGTGATATGACATCAGCAAATTTCATTCAATATTTAAGATTAAATTGCAGTTTTTCAGTGAACAACAAAACCACTTCACAACTGTCACATTCTGATTCCCATCAATCTGCGGTGTTTTTTATTAATAGAAATGACCCTTATTTATTAACACTGAAAAAGGATATTAAAGATTTATTAAATAGATGAATCATACTATCAGCCTAAGTCTATTCAGTATTAATTGAAAAAAATAATTGCATTTATAGATAAATCTGCATTATTTGTACAACGAAAAACCCTATGTGTAAAATACTTTGATAATGCTAGTGAACGCCTACACGATTAAGAAACTAACGGAAATAATAAGTTAACTAGTGGTGTCCGATAGGAAAACACAAGCAGTAAGGCGATAACACGAGATAACTTATGTGAACGGAAATGAATAAAATCGCATATCAATACGACCAAGATTAATTAGTCTTCAGTTTGACCATTAGGATACAGACGATTCGATAATAAACTAACCACGAAAGGAAAAATCGTGGTTTTTTTCTGCATAGAATACTGGCCAAGCCTATGGGAAGTCATTCCCTTGCGAAAATTCGTAGTATTCAACTTATCGTTAGGAGTTGAACTACATGAGAAAGAATATCTATCTGGAATGGAAGTCTAGAGGTGTCATAAAGGACAAGTTAGAACTTATAAAGAAACTTGCGAGTGTCGGAATCAGCGAAGATTCCATAGCCGAAAGTCTTGGCATCGCTCTTCGAACATTCCAAAAAATGAAGAGCGACAGGAGTGACGTGAACCTAGCCTATGAAAGCGGGAAGAACCTATTAAAGGATTCCATGATTGCAAACATCATTAAACGTGCGAACGGGGGAAAGACCATTGATGAAGACCAATATATCGAAGAAACACCTCGTGGCACAAGAAAGCGGATCATCAAGCACACCAAAGAACATTTACCAGATATCAGTGCCGCGAAGTTCATTCTAACTATTTATTTTGGAAAAGATTATAGCGACAAGAAGTTTGAACTTGAACTAGCAGAAAAACGATTAGAAAAACAAAACGAGGAATGGATTAATGGAGATAGTAAACAAGAAGATTAGTGATCTACGTGAATACGAGAATAATCCCCGGAATAATGAAGCGGCAGTGGAAGCTGTCGCTAATTCAATAAAAGAGTTTGGCTTTAAAGTGCCTATCATTGTCACAAAAGATAATGTGATCATCGCCGGACACACAAGATATAAGGCCAGTCATCGGCTTGGACTCCAAGAAGTCCCGTGCATCGTCGCTGACGATTTAAGCGAAGAACAAATCAAAGCCTTTCGCCTTGTCGATAATAAAACAAGCGAACTAGCCACTTGGGATTTAGAGAAACTGGAAGAAGAACTAGCGGAGTTAAATCTTGATATGAGTATCTTCGGATTCGAACATCAACTAAGCGATGAAGATAATGAAGAAACGCATGAAGATGACTTCGACATCGATAAAGTATTAAGTGACGAACCATTCTCTCAATTTGGTGACTTATATCTTCTTGGCCGTCATAAAGTCTTATGTGGTGATTCAACTAAGATTGAAGACTTTGAAAGAGTGCTTGATGGTGAAGTAATAGACCTTATCGTTACTGATCCACCGTATAACGTTAATGTCGGCGCTAAGGGTGATGCAAACGATGTGTTTGATAATCGCAAGATTCTCAATGATCATATGGATAGCGATGATTTTGTCGAATTCCTCGGCAAATCCTTTACGAATATCGAGA
>JAQUYR010000080.1 GCA_028691715.1 Bacilli bacterium
TCTCTGTATATTGCCAACTATAATAACGTTTGGTTATATCGTTGACGGTTCCTTCAAAAGTTCGATAATTTATAGTCAACTGGAGACCATTCTCCAATGTCATATAGGCTATTTTATTTTCAATAACACCATCGGTTACCTTTAAATATTCTTTGACACTTTCAATCTTGCCATCATCACCTACGATGTGCTTGTTTAAATGAGTCTCATACTTGGTATCAGTGCTCAATAAGCGATAACTTATTCGTCTCTTTTCTTCATATTCTAAAAGAAGCTTTTCAATAATGTCACTGATGACAAAATCATCATTTCCACTAAAGATAACTTCATTTTCCCCAGTCCTTTGAAGTGTTGTATTTACAGTGATTCCGGGAAATTTCAAGGTGTATGTTGGAATATCCTCTGTATCATACGGCAAGTATTCAACAAATTCTTCCTTAATAGTTAAAAAAATCTCATCATCATAACTAAACAAATCTGTTTTAAACAAACCATAGCATCCACATAATGGTAGTAACAATAAAAGTAAGACCATCAATAATATCTTTTTCATCTTAAAAGTCCTTGTCATTATCGTTTAGGCCATATTCACGATATACTTCTTCCTTAAATTCAAGGAAGCGATCCTCTTTAATAGCTTGGCGAATGTTCTTAGTCAGTGTCAATAAGAAATTGACATTGTGAATGCTTAACAGACGATATCCTAACATTTCATTCGCTTTAAATAAGTGGCGAAGATACGCTTTTGTATAATTCTTACAACAATAGCAATCGCATTTATCATCAAGGGGAGTAAAATCACGCTCATACTCCTTATTTTTTATTATAACACGACCGCTATGAGTCATAGCTGTTCCATGACGGGCTATTCTTGTTGGAAGAACACAATCAAACATATCAATTCCTCTTTCTACCGCATCTAAAATAGCTCCCGGGGAACCAACACCCATCAAATAGCGAGGTTTATCCTTCGGTAAGAGAGGAGTAGTATATTCTAGAACATTATTTTGAATTTCCTTGGATTCACCAACACTTAAGCCGCCAATCGAATAGCCATCAAAATCCATGGCCACTAATTTTTCCGCGCAATGTTTCCGTAAATCCAAATATTCACCACCTTGAACGATTCCAAAAAGCCCCTGAGTATCTTTATTCTTATTTGCTTTTTGGCAACGAGTTGCCCATCTTAAAGTCCTTTCAACTGAATTTTGCATGTATTCATATGTTGAGGGATATGGTGGACATTCATCAAAACTCATCATAATATCTGAACCCAGATCATTTTGTATCTTGATTGATTCTTCAGGGGATAAAAACAATTTTGCACCATTCTTATGATGTTTGAAGGTAACTCCTTCTTCGGTGATATCCCGAAGTTTTGCTAGACTAAAAACCTGAAACCCTCCTGAATCGGTTAGAATAGAGCGATCCCAATTCATAAACTTATGCAGTCCCCCAGCTTCGCGAATGATATCAGAACCAGGCTGACACCATAAATGATAGGTATTACCCAATATTATCTGAGAATTCATCGCTTCTAACTCTTCTTTTATTAGAGTTTTTACTGTGGCTTGTGTCCCAACAGCCATAAAAACTGGGGTCTCAAAGGTTCCATGAGGGGTTGTAACTTCTCCTAAACGAGCCATTGTTTTTTTATCTTCTTTTAATAATCTATATTTTATTACCATAGAAATAATCTCCTAACTTATTTAATGAACATCGCATCTCCAAATGAAAAGAAACGATATTTATTATCAATTGCTACTTGATAAGCATTTTTAATATATTGAAGTGACGAAAAAGCACTGACTAGCATTACCAAAGTTGATTTTGGTAAATGAAAATTGGTGATCAATTGATCAACAACCATAAACCTATATCCTGGATAAATAAAGATATCGGTATCCTCACTCACTTCAATAAATTTTGAGTAGCGTTTATAAATAGATTCCAGTGTCCTAGTTGATGTCGTCCCCACACTGATTATTTTCTTTCCTTCAAGTTTTGCTTTGTTTAATATATCAGCAACTTCTTGTGTCATATAATAATGTTCAGTATGCATTTTATGATTTTCAACCGTCTCACTGGTGACAGCTCTAAAAGTTCCTAGGCCAATATGCAGTGTTACATAACAAATTGTAACCCCTTTTTGTTTCAATTTATCCAATAATTCTTTGGTAAAGTGAAGCCCTGCAGTTGGAGCAGCAGCACTACCGAGATTTGTTGCATAGACAGTTTGATAACGGCTTTGATCAGTCAATTTTTGGTGAATATATGGAGGTAAGGGCATTTCTCCTAATTTTTCAAGTTTTTCTAGAAAAATCCCCTCGTATTCAAACTTTACATAGCAAAATCCATCATCAAATTTTTCAATGACGGTAGCCATCAATAAATCGCCAAAGTTTATCCTTGTACCAACCTTTACTCTTCGAGCTGGTTTTACTAAAGTTTCCCAATAACCTTCTTTTTCCTTTAAAAGCAAGAATTCAATAGTAGCATTGGTATCAACTTTTTTTCCATAAATTCTTGATGGTAAGACTTTTGTATTGTTCAGCACTAATACAGCATCTTTATCGATCAGATCAACAATATCAGAAAAATGATGGTGACTCAATTCACCATTATTTTTATCCATCACCAAAAGACGAGAACTACTGCGATCTAGAAGTGGAGTTTGAGCGATTAATTCCTCCGGTAAATAATAATCAAAATCTTCTACTCTCATTTTTGTAACCCCAGATGGCGATAAGCCTTATCAGTGACTACACGTCCTCTTGGAGTCCTGACAATGAATCCTTCCTGTAATAAATATGGTTCAGTGACATCTTCTAGTGTTGTTGGGTCCTCGGAAATAGAGGCTGCAATCGAATTCAATCCAGCTGGACCACCTTTAAAGCGATTTATTAAAGCCTTAATATATTTATAATCCGTTTGATCCAAACCAGCTTCATCAATATCAAGTTTTGTCAGAGAAGATTTTGTGATATCTAGCGGTATTGTTTTACAATTCGGATCAGCAAATTGAGCAAAATCTCGGACCCTTTTAAATAAGCGATTAGCAATACGAGGAGTTCCCCGTGATCTCTTGGCAATTTCAATTGAACTCTCTTCATCAATATCAAAATTATATATCTTTGAAGTTCGTTTGACGATATCCTGAAGTTCACTTGTCTTATAATAATTTAGTTGATGGACAATACCAAAGCGATCACGCAAGGGTGCTGAGATATCTCCACATCTTGTCGTGGCCCCAATCAGTGTAAAGGGCATTAGATTGATCTTCATAGGATTAGCAGTCACATCTTTTCCGATAATGATATCAACAAAATAATCTTCCATTGCTGAGTATAAAACCTCTTCTACTACTTGAGGAAGTCGATGAATTTCATCGATGAAGAGAACATCTCCTTCATCAAGTTCAGTCAGTAAAGTCACCAAATCTCCAATTCTATTTAAACTAGGTGCTGATGTAGAATGACACTTCTTTCCCATCTCATTAGCAATGATGTTAGCTAGAGTTGTTTTTCCAAGCCCAGGAGGACCATATAATAAAACATGATCTAAGCTTTCTTCCCGTTGACGAGCAGTAGTTATAAAGACATTCAACATTTCTTTAATATCATCCTGTCCTATATAATCGACTAGTCTTTTAGGGCGCAAGCTTTTATCAAATTCTTCTAGTATTATATCTTCATTATTCATTTTTTTCCTCCATTGTTGTACTTTTTTAATTGGCAACTTACATATTTTGTGTTATAATGATGCTATATATTTATTTAGGTGGTGAGTCTTTTGTATAATTATATCAAAGGAATTGTGACAATTGTTAAGGGAAGTTATATTGTCTTGGAAAATAATGGCATTGGTTATCAAGTCAAAACAGCAAATCCTTTCAAATTCGAAGTAGGAACTTCAATAACCCTTTGGACATATCTTCATATCAGAGAAGATATTATGGACATTTATGGTTTCACTTCCAATGAAGAAAGGGACTTGTTCTTACAACTGATCAGTGTAAAAGGCTTAGGTCCCAAAGGTGCCCTGGCGATTATTGCTAGCGATAGTATAGAAAAAGTTATTAATGCTATCAATAACAGCGATAGTAGATATCTTCAAAGATTTCCAGGAATTGGTGCTAAAGCCAGTCAACAAATAATCCTTGACCTTCATGGAAAAATCAATTTCTCTCAAGAGAAAGCGAATGAAAATCCTAAGGTTACCTATATTGTTGATGCCTTAAAGGCAATGGGTTATCGCCCTGGTGAAATTAAAGCAGTTTCTTCAATAATTGAAGAAAACCTTGAACAGCCAACAGCAGACCTGATTAAAATAGTTCTAAAGAGATTAAGTAAGTAGTTTTAACTTATATTTTAAGGTTTTCTCTTCCTTAATTATTTCTTTTTGGCACTCTCTTCTCAAAATATTTTGTTTTTTTAAGACATCTTTATCCTTATTCTTCAACAATTTATGAATAGCTCGTTCAGTGATGGCTATTCTTTTTTTATTCTCACGATTTAATTTTTTAATATTAGTACTGCTTGTTTTGATAAACTCATCGAATTTATCATCGATTTTCTTCATTTTAGTCTCGTATGTTTTTTTAGATATCTTAATCTGCTCATCAAGGTGTTCTTTAAGAATTTCTCGTTTTAAAAAAGCATTATCTCTTTCCTCATCATTTCCTAAATCTATCCTCTGGTAACCAAAATCATAGATATTAAACTCGTAACTACACTCTTTTAAAAGCAACTCGGTAAATCCGAGTTCTTTTATTTCCCCAGATAAAATATTAGTCAATTGTTGACATAGACCAAATAGCAATTGATATGTAGCGGTCAAATAACAGTCATATAACTTGCTCTCGTTATAATATAGTAGTTTCAGACATTCATTGATATTTTCCTTAATATCTTCTTTAGTACGATGACGTTTATAGGAAATATCCCGGGAAATCAGATCAAAGCTTGTAAAAATATTCTCACGATATTGCGTTATTTTTTCGTTAAGGTTAATAAAGCAATCATCAAAAAGAACTTTTATTTCCTCTACAAATTCCAATACTTTTTCAATAACTCTGATATAAGGATTATACTGATTCATTTCTTTACAAACAATGATCATTTCCTGTATTCTGATAACCATATTATCAAAAATAATCCCGACATCTTCACAGGTGAGCAATTTTTCATTATGATCTTTAATTAGATTAAGGCATGATAGTTTTTTTTCAAGAACAAAATCAAGATTTTGTGATTCGTGCTCAATATCATATAAAACATCCTTTGCTTGATTTTCAAGATCTATAATATTTAATTTTAGATTGTTTTCAGCGATTTCTATGCTTGTCTCATCAATTAATTGTTTATTTAACAATTCTCTTTTAGCCATTTCAGAAACAATAATTAATCTTTCCTCTTTTATTTTAGCAATATAATTCGACTTTAAAGTGAATTGTTCTTTCAATCCCTGATGACGAATTGATCTTATCTGTTCCTTTAATTTATCAATCTCAGATAAGTCATTTTCATTTAATAAAATGCCTTCAATAATATTACAATCCTTAATCATTTTTGTTTCAATCTGAAGGATATCGCTGGTCATCTTTCTATTTAAATCATTGA
>JAQUYR010000011.1 GCA_028691715.1 Bacilli bacterium
AATATAGAGACGATTGTCTCGACAACTCCTAATAAAAACTTCTTTTTTGGATCTATGTTGGGGAGATTAACTCTGACAACCTTTATCTTATTTGGATCTACTATCCCTGATTCTTTTAACTCATTGATCTGTTTTTCTAAATCGCTCATTGATTTTTGAAAATCTTTTTCAATCTTTTCTCTTTTTTCTTTAATCTTTTTTTTATTCATAAATCACCTCGCATAAAAACATCTTTGTTTTTACTGCTTTCTAAATTATTTTTGTACCATTATCTTCCTTAAGTACTGACCTGTGTACGAAGCTGGATAATTGATGATTTCTTCTGGTGTACCCTCAAAGACTATTTCGCCACCACGGAAACCACCTTCTGGTCCTAAGTCAATGATATAATCAGCATTTTTTATAACATCTAAGTTGTGTTCGATAATAATAACCGTTGCTCCCTGCTCAACAATATAATTGATGACTTCTAACAGCCTTCTAACATCTTCAGAATGTAATCCAGTTGTTGGTTCATCTAATAGATAAATAGTTTTATCAGTTATTTTTTTGTGAAGTTCACTTGCAAGCTTAACTCTTTGAGCTTCACCTCCTGACAAGGTAGTAGCACTTTGTCCCAACTTGACATATCCTAGACCAACATTATTTAAAGTACTCAATTTATTGTGAATAGAAGGAATTTTTGAAAAAAAAGTAACAGCATCAGCAATGGTCATTTCCAAAACATCAGCAATTGATTTGTCTTTATACTTTACTTCTAATGTTTCATGGTTATATCTTGTTCCATGACATTCCTCACAAGGTATGTAAACATCTGGTAAGAAGTGCATCTCTATTTTCCTGACTCCATCGCCCCAGCACTTTTCACAGCGGCCACCTTTTACATTAAAAGAAAATCTACCCTTTTTATAACCGCGCATTTTTGCTTCAATAGTTTCAGCAAACAAATCACGGATTTGATCAAACACTCCAGTATATGTTGCTGGGTTACTTCTTGGCGTTCTTCCAATTGGTGATTGATTTATATCAATTACTTTTTCGAAATCTTCAATCCCCAAAATGTTATCACATTTACCTGGGGTTACCTTTGAACGATACAATTTCTTTGATAAATATTTTAGTAGTGTCTCATTGATAAGTGTCGATTTTCCACTACCACTAACACCTGTAACCACAGTCAAAACACCTTCTGGTATATCAACATTTATATTCTTTAAATTATTTTCAGAAGCATTGATTATTTTTAAAAATCTCCCATTTCCTCTTCTTCTTACTTCTGGAATAGGAATAAATCTTTTCTTTGATAAATATTGGCCAGTTATACTGTTTTCGTTATGCATTACCTCAAGTGGTGTTCCACAGGCGACTATTTCACCACCCAATTCCCCAGCAAGTGGCCCAACATCGATTAAATAATCGGATTGCATCATTATTTCTTCATCATGTTCAACAACTATCAAAGTATTTCCGAGATCACGCATTTCCTTTAGAGCTCCGATTAATTTAGAATTATCTCTTTGGTGAAGACCAATTGATGGCTCATCTAAAACATATAGTACTCCTGTTAAATGAGAACCTATTTGTGTTGCCAATCTAATTCTTTGACTTTCTCCACCCGATAAAGTACCACTAGCCCGAGAAAGTGTTAGGTAATCAAGACCAACATTCACCAAAAATTGTAATCGCTCTTTTATTTCCTTTAAAACCAGACTAGCAATTTTAATATCAGTATTATCCAATTTCAAGTCGTTTATATATTCCAAGGCCTCAATAATTGTCATCTCAGTGAATTCAAAAATATTCTTAGTACCGACCAAGACACTTAAAGCTTCCCTTGATAGTCTCTTACCATGGCACTTTGGGCATTCATAGTCAGTCAAATATGAATTATAGTATTCCCTAGCCATATTGGAAGTGGTTTGCATATATCTTCGCTCAATTAAATTTGCTATTCCTTCAATATGCTGTGACTTACGAATAGTATTCCTGCCACTGGTAATTATTTCATATGATATTGGCTCTTTAGAACCAAATAGTATTATTTCTTTTTCCTCATCGCTCAAATCTTGATATGGCTTGTCTAAATCTATATGATAATGACTGGTCATCTTTTCAAATACCTGCCATTCTATATTTTCAGTATCAACTATATTTCGTAAATACTTGATTGCTCCATCTCTTATCGATTTTTCTGGATCTGTAACCAACAAATTTTCATCAAGTCGTTGTAAAACTCCTAGTCCCTTACATTCATCACAAGCACCAAAAGGAGAATTAAATGAAAATAATCGAGGTTCCATATTAGGAATTGAAAAATCACAATAAGGACAAGCCAAATGTTCACTAAATATCTGCTCAGTATCATCAATGGAGATAATAACTTTACCATCTCCCAATTTCAAAGCTGTTTCTAAAGAGGCGTACAATCTAGAGCGTACCTCTTCTCTTAATTTTACTCGATCGATGACTACTTCTATATTATGTCTTTTAGTTTTTTCTAGATCAATGTCATCGGAAAGGTCCATAACTTCACCATTAATTCTGACTCGGGAAAATCCTTCTTTTTGAATGAGATCTAATGTTTTCTCGTGGGTACCTTTTCTTCCAGATACTATTGGTGAATAAATTATAACTCGGGAATCCACTTTGGATTCATATATTTTATCGAGCATTTGATTAATCGTTTGGGCAACTATCAAGACATTGTGTTCTGGGCAATAGGCCTTACCAATACGAGCATACAACAAACGCAAGTAATCATATATTTCGGTAACTGTTCCTACTGTAGAACGAGGATTCTTACTAGTTGTCTTTTGATCAATAGCAATTGAAGGTGATAACCCTTCGATTGAATCAACATCCGGTTTTTCTACATTGCCAAGAAATTGTCTAGCATACGCAGATAGGCTCTCAACATAACGTCTTTGCCCTTCAGCATAGATTGTATCAAACGCCAATGATGTTTTTCCGCTTCCTGACAATCCAGTCATCACGACAAGCTTATCCTTGGGAATGTTTACATCGATGTTCTTTAAATTATTTTCTCTTGCGCCTTTTACAACTATGTATTTTTGCATAAACTCACCTTTTTATAATTTTTAAAAATTCTTCTTCACTTAATATTTCAACACCAAGACTTAATGCCTTATCCTTTTTACTTCCAGCATCAGTTCCAGCAACCACAAATGAGGTGTTTTTACTGACACTACTAGTAGCACTACCACCTAAATCTTCAATTATCTTTGTTGCTTCTTCTCTAGTCATGGTCTCTAATTTCCCAGTCAAGACAATCATCTTTCCTGAAAATATTTGATTCTCTTTATTTTTCTTAGCAACTAAAGGATTGATTCCTAAATCCTTTAACTCCTCAATAAGTTTCTTGTTTTCACTAAAATACTGAACTAAGCTACTAGCAATAGAGGTTCCGATATCCTTGATCGCATAGAAATCTTCATATGTTGCCCTTTCCAGTTCATCAAAAGATGAAAAATTAGAAGCAAGCATTTTGGAAATCTTGCTACCAACAAATCTTATTCCTAAAGCTGTAATGACTTTATCAAAAGAATTATTCTTTGACTCCTCAATAGCTTTTAAAAGAGCAGTGATGCTCTTTTCACCTAAACCATCAATCTTTATCAGTTCTTCATAGTGATTTTCTAGTCGGTAGATGTCAGCAATACTTTTTAAGTAGCCCAATCTATATAAATCCTCTACAAGTTTTTCCCCTAAGCCTTCAATATTCATCGCTGGTCGGGAAGCAAAATAGATAAGCGAGGCAATCTTTCTGCCGTCACATTCATTATTTACGCAGTAATGAACAGCCTCGTCAATAGTTCTCACCAATTCGTGATTACATACTGGACATTTATCAATCATCACAAAGGGTTTGGTTTTTTCAGGTCGACGTGTAAAATTAACCCTGACAACTTCAGGGATAATCTCACCAGCTTTTCTGACAACAACATAGTCACCAATTCTGATATCCCTAGAAATGACAAAATCCTCGTTGTTCAAAGTTGCTCTTTGAACTAAACTACCAGCGATCATTATTGGCTCTAAAACCGCATTCGGAGTGATATTTCCTGTTCGGCCAATGGTGAAGATGATATCTAATAATTTTGTTTCTACCTCTTCAGCTGGAAATTTATAAGCTATTGCCCATTTTGGACTTTTGATGGTATACCCTATTTCTTCTTGCATTGCGAAATCATCAACTTTTATGACCACTCCATCGGTTTCATAATTAAGCTTTCTCCTCGCATCTTTCCATTTATCTAAATATTCGAGAACTTTTTCAATATTATCACAATGTTCGTAATTAGGATTTACCTGAAATCCTAAATCCACCAAAAATTTCAGAGCTTCACTCTGACTCCTTAAACCATATTTCTCAGCATCGACCACTGTATAATTAAAAATATCTAAATTTCTTTTCTTTGTTATGTTACTATCCAATTGACGAAGAGATCCCCCAGCAGCATTACGAGGATTTTTAAATGGTTCTTCACCAAGCGATGTCTTTTCTTCATTCAATAGATTAAAAACATCCTTTCGCATATAAACTTCACCACGAACCTCAACCGATATATCTTGGTTCAGTTTCTTAGGTAAAGTTTTTATAGTTCTCATATTGGCAGTAATATCCTCACCGACTACCCCATTACCTCTAGTAGCCCCTTGAAGGAATTTACCTTCCTCATATTTAGCATTGCTGGCAATACCATCAATTTTTAACTCACAGACATATGAAGGAATAAACCCTTCCTTAGTTATTCGATAATCAAATTCACGAATCTCCTGCTCATTAAAAGCATTAGCTAAGGATAGCATTGGCTTTTCATAATATATTTTATCCAATTTGCTCTGATTAATACCTCCAACTCGTTTTGTTGGAGAATTAGACAAAACGTACTCAGGATATTTCTTTTCCAAAGCCTCAAGTTCTCTTAATAAGCTATCATATTCAACATCAGAAATGGTGGGGTTATCATTTACATAATATTCTTCCCCATAACGATTTAAGTCATTGACCAATTGAGCAATTCTATCTTTTGGATTCATAATGCATACTTTTCCTTTTATAATATTATAACATATAATAGTATGTTTTAAAACCAAAATGCACATTTTTTATGACAAAAAACAGGCACATGATGCCTGTTATTTTTTTCTTAATGATTTATGATTTAACATTATATTAGCTATTCTTTTTTGGCTACCAAAAAAAATCATTCCGATTTCTCCATTTATGCCAACAATGACTCCTTCGCCAAATTTATCGTGGATTACCTCATCTCCAGCTTTATATGCCGTTTCATTTTTAGGACTTTCCTTTTGTTTGGTTATTCTTTCAGCCTTCTTTTCCTCTTCAAAATCATTGAAGGGATTATCCTCTTTTTCTTTTTTTAAAATGTTTTTTGTTCCTGAGAATTCTAGTAAAAATCGTGATGGCTGATTATAATACCAAGATCCATATAACATCCTGTTCTTTACCGTTGTTAAGAAAAGTTTCTTTTTAGCTCTGGTGAAAGCCACATAAGCAATTCTTCTCTCTTCTTCCAATTCAAATTCATTTTTTAGACGAATTGTATTGGGGAAAATATTCTCTTCTAGAGCCATTACAAAAACATAATTAAATTCTAAGCCTTTTGCTGAATGGATTGTTGTCAATGTAATACCATTTTTGTTTTCTTTTTGGTTCTGTAAATATTCATCAGATAAGATGGTATAATCAAAGGCTTCACGAAGGCGGTCACTCCTAGTTCCTTCAGTCGAAGCATTCTCTATCTGATACAAAACACTCTTGAATTCCTTTAAATTGTCGCTTCTTTCTTCAAAGTTCTCGGTTTCCTCTTTTAAATATTCTAGATATTTTGTCTTTTCAATTAATTCATCAAAGAGATCATTGAGATCAACATCATTGATCTTATCAGAAAAATATTTAATCATATCCGTGAATTCTTCAAGGACAGCTGATTTGCCTTTATTTAAAACAGTATTCGATTTTTTAATTGCCTCAAATAATCCCAGTTTTTCTTCTTTTTTTATACTTTCAATTTTAGCAATTGTCGCTTCGCCAATGCCTCTACCTGGTATATTAACAATTCTTTTAAAACTATGAAGATCGTTATTATTGATGATCAATTTCAAATAAGCGATGATATCCTTTACCTCACGTCTTTTTAGATAAGAGATACCTCCAAAAATTCGATAGGGCATTCCCGCTTTAATTAAACCAATTTCCAAATTCCTTAGAATTACTGAACTGCGATATAAAATTGCAAAATCTGTCCATGGAGTCTGGGATTTCTTCAGCGAGTAAATATTATCAATAATATAATTTACCTCATCTTTTTCTGATTCCGCTTGATGGATAGTTATATCGTCACTGGTTCCTTTATTCTTAGAAAACAATTCTTTCTTTTCCCGATCCTTATTATTCGCTATTAGTTTATTACATCCATCTAGGATGGCTTGACTTGAACGATAATTTTCTACCAAATGAAATATTTGGTACTCGGGAAAATTCTTCTTAAACAAGGACATATTTTCGTAATTAGTGCCCCTAAAGCTGTATATACTTTGATCATCATCACCAACAACAAATAGATTACGGCTTTTTTCTGTTAAGGCCTTAATAATTTTATATTGGATCAAATTTGTATCTTGAAATTCATCGACTAAAACATAATGAAATTTATCCTGATATTTTTTTAAGACATCTGGAAATTCCAAAAAGATAGTCTTTACCTTGATCAATAAATCCTCAAAATCGAGTAAATCCTGAGATTTCATCTTTTCTTCATATAAACTCCACATTTCATTTTCCCAAGGAACATCGGCTTTTATATAATCAAAGCATTTACAATAATTGATGACCTTCTGAAGATGCTTTGCTTGTTTCTTATCGCTGTTATTTTCTTTTAATACATCACCAATTATCTTTAGCTGTTCTTCTTCATCGATTATCGAAAACGATCTAGTATATCCCAAAACAGGAATTTCATGACGTAAAATCTTAGCACATAAGGCATGAAAGGTACTGATCGTTGTTCCATATATTTCAGGTCCTACTAAGTTGACAAGTCTTTCCTTCATTTCATTTGTAGCTTTATTTGTAAAAGTGATAGCAAGAATGTTTTTTGGATCAATTCCTTTTTCTTTTATCATATAAGCAATTCTAAAAGTCAATGTTCTTGTTTTTCCACTACCAGCCCCAGCAAATACCATAACTGGACCTGATACGGCTAACACTGCTTTTTTTTGCTCTTCGTTTAGATTACTTAACATTCTTTTCACTCCTTATTTTTTTATTTAACTGATGACTTTAATGATACAATACGATTAAAGATTAAATCATCGTCTTTTGAGTTCTTATCAACAGCATAATAACCATCTCTGATGAATTGGAATTTTTCCAAAACATCAAAATGATCCTTAACTTTTTCGATATAACCCTTCTTTACCATCCATGAGTTGGGGTTAAGCCTCTCAATAAAGCTACGTTTATCCTCTGGATTATCAATAACCAAAGTTTCAAACAAGTTGAAAGTAGTGGGGATAGCAGTTGTTGCTTCAACAAAATGTATTGTACCATTTGGTTTTCTCTCATTGAATCCTGAACCACTCTTAGTCAAAGGATCATATGTACAATGAACTTCTATTATTTGACCATCTTTATCATAAACCACATCATTTGCTTTAATAAAATAAGCATGAAATAAACGTACCTCAACTCCTAAGGCTAAACGCTTGTAATGTTTATTGGGTTTTTCTAGTTCAAAATCGCTTCTCTCAATATATATATTCTTGGAAAAAGCAATTTTTCTGCTTCCTAAGTCCTCATTTTCAGAGTTATTTAGAGCTTCAACATATTCAATTTTATCATCCTCATAGTTGGTAATAACCACTTTTAAAGGATCTAATACCGCCATCAAACGGCTTGATTTCAATTTTAAATCTTCACGAAGAAAATGTTCTAGCATATTCCCTTCAATTGTTGAGTTAATTCTTGATAATCCTGATGCCTTAACAAAGTTCTTGATAGAATCAGGAGTGTAACCTCTTCTAGCTAATCCCACTAAAGTTGGCATTCTAGGGTCGTCATAACCTGTAACCTTATTGGTATTTACCAGTTCCCGTAGATATCTTTTACTCATTATAGTGTCAGTTATATTAAGTCTTCCAAATTCAATTTGTTGAGGGATATGAGGCATTTCGCACTTTTCAACAACCCAATCATATAATGGTCGGTGATTGTCATACTCTAGGCTACAAAGTGAATGAGTTATTCCTTCAATAGCATCTTGAATGGGATGAGCAAAGTCGTACATCGGATAAATACACCATTTATTTCCTGTACGATGATGATTAATATATAAGATACGATATAAAACTGGATCCCTCATATTTATATTGGGACTTGTCATATCAATTTTAGCTCTTAATACTTTTTCACCTTCTTGATATTTTCCTTCTCTCATGTTTTTGAATAATTCAAGATTTTCTTCAATACTACGATTTCGATATGGTGAATCAATTCCAGGATTATTGAAATCGCCACGATATTTACTTATCTCTTCTTGATTCAAATCACATACATAGGCTAGGCCTTTTTTAATTAATTTAATGGCTAAATCATATGTTTGATCAAAGTAATCACTTCCAAACAATATTTTTGCTGGATGATATCCTAACCATTCAATATCATTTTTAATCGCTTCAACAAACTCGACATCTTCTTTTGCGGGATTGGTATCATCAAATCTTAAGTTAGTCTTTCCATTAAGGCTTTCAGCTAACTCAAAATTGGTAATTATTGCCCGGGCATGACCAATGTGTAAATAAGCATTGGGTTCAGGAGGAAATCTTGTCAGGATTGACTTACATTTCCCACTTTCCAAATCATTAATCATTATTGTTTTTATAAAATTTGATATTTCTTCCATTTTTTCACTTCCTAATTATCTTTATATCTTCTATGTTCATAGCATTGCCATATTTTTTATATAAATCAATGGCAATAGCTCTGTTTTCATCTTGATAACTATTACTAAAGCATATGATCATCAATAATATCTTCTTGGTTTTTTCAGTAACCATTGTTCTTTCAGTATCACTAGTAGTAGAACCAAAAGGACCGATGTTATCCTCATATAGAGGTATATTAGTAATGTTTAAGATTCCTCGTCCAATTCCATAATACTCATCGTCTTCTCTTCCTAGCCTTACTAGAATATCACCTTTTATTTCATCAAAATCTAAAACCGCTACGGCTCGTTTTGTAATAATTGATAAGATATTTCCAGCATCCACAACATTATTTATTTTATATAGTTGGTTGCCTTTAACCAGTCTTCTGATTAAAGACTCACAGGCAAGACGATATCTACTGGGATCCTTTCCAAACTTTTTATAAGCATCCCTTGCCTCTTTAATAAGAGGAATATTCAAGACATCCTCTAATGAATATTCCTCATATATTTTCTTTTCATAAAACGAGATTAATTCTGAGATTCTATTGCTGTCTTCAATACTAATATCCATTGCCATAGCAATAATATCAAATTCAGGAATAGCACTGGTTATTTCGGGACTAATATTGATGATCATTCTAAACTGAACTTCTCTTCCTTAGCTTGCTCAAGATCTATGGTTTTAGCAGCTATTTCTGATTTTAATTTATCAATATATTCCTTAGTTTCATCCTGTTTTTTCTTCAATTCTTTAATGCTATCAACTAATTTGGAATAATATAAGACGCTATCATTGCTCGCTAAAGTGTTCACTTTTTTTCTTGCAAAATCGATTTTAGCTAATAAATCAGTTTTTAAAATATCTAAATCCTGAATCTTTGCCTTTAATCTTAAGGATTCCGATTTTTCATCGGGATTTCCTTCAATATTCTCAAGCTTCTTCATGATTTCTTGAGTTTGATCAAGATTACTTCGATAATCTATTGTAAATTCATTGATATCATTGTTAGATCTGATATACTCTTTTACTACTTCATCAGTACTCCTGATTCCTTTTTCAGCTTCTGTTCTTTCAACATATTTAGCATTAATAATACTAAGTTTATTGATTAGATCATTACACTCCAAAGTCTTATCACGAATATCAATTTCCAGTCTTCGAATATTGCGCTCAACATTTTCCTTTTTGTCAACCAGCAATTGCTCTTTTATTTCTCTATTTGTTTCAATCGCCTTATTTATCGCTCTGCTATTTTGAAGTAATGCGGATTGTGTTTCCTGCTGGGCAACATTTAGATCACTCAGTTGTCTGACCAAATCCTCTTTTTCTTCATATTTTGCGTGATATGTTGTATCTTTAACGATTAAATCGTTTTTCATTTCATCTAAATAGTAATTAACTATCTCAACTTCGGATTGATTTAACTGATCAATACGGTCATCATAGCATTGAATTAAATAATCATATCTCTCTTTTAAAGAGGTAAGTTCTTCATCGTTTAATTTCTGTAAGCGACCTTCGAACAACTCTAATTCAATTAATGCCTTACCACGTTTACTCAGATAAGTCTCTCTTCCTAATGATGTCCTGTCTGTTTGGCCAGCATATTCCTTTTCAATACTTTCAACTTTGGCTTTTGCTGCTTCTACTTCCAAGCGTTTCTGATTTATCTGTTGTTCTACTTGAATGATATTTCTATTCAAAAATTTCTTTTCTTCTTCAAAAGATTCATTCAATTCACGTTTCATATCTCTTACACGGCGAATTCTTTTCTTAAACTCTGGATCAATTATACTATCTTCACCAATATCATTAAACTTCTGTTTTATCAATTGTAATTGTTGATCTTTCTGATATATCTCCTGTTCCAAATTATGAATTCTTTGATATATTTCATAATTAGAATCAGCTTGCTTATAATTATAGGCATTGTTTTGTTTTTCGTTGTTTTCTAAAGTATTGATCTCCTTCTTTTTCATGAGATCAATTTCTTCTTTAATCTTCTCAATTTCTGCCTCAACATTATAACTAGCTTTTTCTTCAATTTTCTCAAACAAATTTTCTTGTTGCTTTTCGCTAGTGGTGCTATCTAAAAGAGATTTGTTTTCTTGTGAAAGATCTAAAATAATTTGTTCTTTTTCTAATAATTTTTCAGTCATTACAGCATGTTCTTCCTGAAAATTCATTTTTTCTTTCTTCAAGTTATCAATGTAATCAACAAATGCTTTTGAAATATCATCACTGTTTTCATTTATAACAAAAATATCATCGTACTTAATCGCTAGAGCAGTAGCATTTTTCTGTTTGTTGATTTTTACAGTTTCCAGTGCTTTTTCCTTCTCCTGGATTAATAAAGTCATTTTTTGCTCGTTTTCAATAACTTTCTGTTGCAATTCTTCTTCTCTTATCCTAGCATCATCAAGCTCTTTCTTCAATTCTGCTTCGTTATTCTCAAAATCTTTTTGAAGTGATTTTTCTATAGAAATATTCTTTATTTCTTCCTCAAGTTTCTTAATTTTCTCATCAGCTTCTCTTAATTTCTGAGAATTTTTCTGATATTCCTGATCCTTAGTAACAATGATCTTTTGAGCCTTAACAACTTCTTCTAAAGCTTTATCTTTATCAGCTGTGATTAATTTCACTTTGTTTATCAATTCTTCATTTTTACTTTTCAAATCGCCTTCAACTTTAGAGAAATCTGCTATTTTAGAATTTGCTTTTTCAAGCTCAAGCTTTAATGTGTCAATCTCTTCATAGGCTTCTTCTATCTCACGATCAAGCTTATCGTCAATTGATTCTTCATATGCTTCTTCTAAAGAAGATAATTTATCCTTTAACAATAAATCTTTATTCTGTGTCTTCTCAGCATCTATTTTCATAAATCCCTGGTCTAAAAGCCTTTGAGCTTCTATTTTACGACGCAATTTTTCTCCATAATCAATTGAAGGATGGGCCTTTTCTTCAGGTCCAATTTGCTTCTCTACAGTCAAATCACCATCGTTTTCTGGTATAACTGTTAGAGGTTCATTAGCAATTTCTTCCTTTTCTTCAACAACTGGAATTATATCTTCTTTTTCAGGAATGGCATCAATAATCTTTTCTTTAGAAGCTTCTTTTTCCTTAAACTGATTTTGCTTAGAAACAACTTTTTTCTTTTTTATTTCAGAATCAATTTTACTGTTTTTAGAAGTACTTCTTGATTTATTCTGTTTTTCTTTTTCTTTGGTTAGTGCTTCTTCTTTAGTCAGTTTTTCTTTCTCTTTAGCCAGCGCTTTTTCTTTGGCCAACTTTTCTTTCTCTTTAGCTAGTGCTTTTTCCTTAGCCAACTTTTCTTTCTCTTTAGCTAGTGCTTTTTCCTTAGCCAACTTTTCTTTCTCTTTAGCTAATGCCTTTTCTTTGGCCAACTTTTCTTTCTCTTTAGCTAATGCCTTTTCTTTGGCTAACTTTTCTTTTTCTTTAACTAATGCTTTTTCTTTGGCCAGTTTTTCTTTCTCCTTAGCTAGTGCCTTTTCTTTGGCTAATTTTTCTTTAGCCTTATTAGCATCGCTAATTGTACTTTTTTTAGTTTTAGGTGATTTTTCTTTATTAACTGTATTCTCAACAGCATTATTTTCCCCAGAAACCACTTCTTCTAAAATCTTACCTTTTTCTTCTACAGTCATATTTTCACCTTCTAACTCTTTGGCCTTTGTAATAACTTTTTCACTAAACAAATATCTTTCATTGGCGGATTTTTCATTAACTAATCCCTTTTCTACTCTGATCTCTAAATACTTTTCTCGGTTTTTGGAATCTTCAAGCAAACTTCGCTGAACGATTTCAAGTTTCTGAGATTTGCTTTTATCATTTTCCATTATAGTCACCTCCTAAAATATTAGATTTTTTACTACCTCATATAAAACATAGGAAACAATACCAAAAATAATTATAAAACTGACAATGATCAAAATGTTTTTTGTCATCACATATATAAATTTATTACTCTTAAATTTTTTACTCTTATCGATTACAGTTTGAGATATTTTCTCAATACTCTGTTTATTAACTTTACCCTCACAGACCTGAGTCATGCTATATGGAGCAAAAGTATAATTCTTCTTCATAACGCTCGATAGATAATATTTCTCTGCTTTTTTTATCTTTTTTTCATACTCTTTATCCAGAATTCTTGTACTTTTTTCCAATAATTCTTGGGCGTATGAATTACTTTTTTGAAAATCTTTTAATACCATATTATAGAATGAGGAATATATCAAAGTGATTATGATTACATATATTGAGGAATCCATGACAATTTTTATCCATGAATAGTTTTCAAAACCACTGACAATTATGACTCTCATTCTCTGAAAAAATTCTCCTCCAAAAGTATAAGTGAAAAAACCATTACTGATACAAATGATGAATACCATTAATAACAAAGAAAATATCAGAAAAGCAATCATTTTACCAGAAAATTTTTTTATTCCAATATCTGATGAGGTTTCAACAACACTCATGCTCTCAACAACTCTCGTTTCCTGAGCCTTCTTTACATCCTTATCCCAGGCAATAAAGGCTTTCTTAGCGATTTTTCTTCTCTTTCTCCGTGAGAAAGTTGCATTTCTTACCAAGGAACCAAATGATTGAAAATCCTTTTTATATTTAATACGATAATCCTCAATGCTATTGATTATATATGGTGAGGTAAGAGGATTATAAAGAAAGGGATTTCCCTTTAAAGCCTCAATCTTACCAGCATCAATAGTTTCTTCCTCTTCTTGAGACCAAGTTGGATTATAAACTTTTATTTTTGGATTATCTTTCATTTCATAGTCTCCTGTTAATTATTTAAATATATCTTGATCTCGGAATCAATTCTTGGTGAAGCATTTATTTCATCTAGCAAACCAACTTCTAGTAGGCCTTCTTCTTGAAGGCTAAATATTAATCCTGTATCCTTTAAAAAAACATTTTCTAGTGTCTGATATTTAGCATCATCAGTAATAATTCCTAGGTTTGCTAGATCATTAAGTCTAGTCAATCCATCAATTATATCATCTAAATTGATTTTCTGATCATCTTCTGATTTTAAAAGATATTCATAAACCATATATTCAAAATACAAGTCATGTCCAGTTGCTTCTGAAAATGATAAGGAATCATTGATGAAGCTATTCACCAGTATCTTATCTTCCCATACATGGCTTTGGAAAAAATCTTTATAATCACTGACTAAGGTTATCTTAGCTTCATATGATAAATTATATGCCATCTCATTGATCAAATCGATGTTCTTATCATGGGTCAAAAAGGCCTCTTTAACCACTGTGAAAATATCTTTCTCCATTTCCGTCATCACTTTAAAGGCATCCTTATCATAAAACAATAAAAACTTTTCTTTAAAATCATTTATTTCTATTAAAGATTTAAAGCATTCACTAAAGGATGAAACATATTCTTCAATCATATATGAAGTAGTTTCAGAATTGATCAGACGATATAAATCATCGCTATTGTCACAATAAAACTCTAATTCCTTATAAGTATTATTAAAATTAAAGATACTATTTTCACTCAAAAAGTAAGTTGTTATTTGATCTTTTTTATCTCTTAGGTTTGTAAAGATCTGTTCAATCGTGTATTCTTCAAAATCATTCTCAAGAATCTCATAAAAGAAATAGACATATCCTCTATTTTCTAGAAGATATTCATACTTTTCATTGAACTCTTTATATAAAGAATTGTCGGTTTCGTCTAATAAGATGTAATGGAAAAGTGTCTTTCTCTCTCCCATTTGCATCATACCAAGAACGTAATTATCATTTGGTGAAGCCTCAATAATTCTGCCTCTTGATGTCTCAGAGACATTTGGCAAAAGAGTGTTTTTAAAATATTCATTCATCACTGTAAATTCATTTGCTAGTGTTCTCAATTTTAAATATTCTTCCTGGGCAGTCTCACCATTAATAGAAGAAAAAGCCTTATTGAGTTCATCATACTGATATACTTTTTCGTTTTGATAGAGATGTAACTCGGAGATGTCAAAAAGTCCATTACTTGTTTTTGATAACAAATCAGAGACAGGACGCGATATATCAATCATCATCGTAGCTCCAAAAACAAAAAGAAATAGCATGGAGTATATATAAGAACTAAAAAGCGAAACCACACCTCCCAAAATACGTGAGGTTCCTTTTATCTGTTTGAATATTGTTTTCTCCTTATTTGAATTAAAAATTTTTAGTATACCAGCGATTACCAAGTATAGAATAAGATAAAGTATTATTCCTATAAAAATTGTAAAAACAGAGTTTTCATAGTTTGCAAAGAGAAAATATTTTCTAAGCCAAGCAAAGATAGCTATTTTTGCCTCAACAACAAATTCTATTTTCAAAAGAAAACTGATAATATAACTCATCAAAAAATGTAAGATTATAAATGGTAGCATCAAGTTTATCGTCTTTTTTAATTGACGGGAAAATCCATAGTAAAAACCAAAAACTAATCCAGCTATAAAAATAATTATCACTAATATATCAAAATTGAATGTCTCAAAAGACTCCATTTATTCCTCCCGATATATAAGATTTGCTTTACTAGGCTTTCTTATATATTTATTTGCCAATTTAATTAGCAATATTAGCTAATGTTTTTTACTATCTTTTTTTCTTATTATATCATTTCTAAACTTTTTTTACAATCCTTTTATTAATTTTGAAATCAGGTATAAAAAAACCGTATTATTAAAATACGGTTCACTTATTCTTATCGTTTCCTAGTCAAGCTCATAAATTTGTTCAGAGTAATCTGACCAAACTGAATTGTTGATGTACATTTCTTTGCTACCCTTAGGAACATAGATTTTTACGTTTTCTGATAATCTAAACTTTGTTACTGATGTGTTAATGCAGTTAGGATTAACAGCATTTATGATTAGTTTTTCCAAACTAGAACATCTGTCAAAGGAGTTGGAACTAGCCACTAATAAAACTCCACAAGCAGTAACAGTTATTTTTACTGTTGCTTTTTTTGTTGGATCAGATGCTAGAGAAGCTGTAACTGTTGCTGTACCATTTTTTATAGCTGTTGCGATTCCTTTATCACGATCGATTGAAATAACATCAGTATTATTAACTGACCAATATACGAGTTTACTATTGGTTTCGCTAAGTTCAACGATATCGCCAACATACATATTCTTGGCACCTTCTATTTCAATTCCATCAGCAGATGTTGATGTCAGGTATTCCTGATCATCTCCATACATTTCACTATCATCAACATTGATAGTAATTGTCTTTAATCCCCGACAGCTAGCAAATGATAAGCCAGTATTTCCACCGATTGTTTTGACACTGTTAGGAATTACTACAGATTGTAGTTTCTTACATTGATAAAAGGCATAATCCTCAATGGTTTCAATAGTATAAGGAATAACAACAGTTTGCATTCTACTTGTTGAAATACTAATATTTAAGAATCTGATATATTTATAAAAAGCATAACTCTTAATAATTTTTACAGGAACACCATCTATTTCTTCAGGAATAACAACGTTCTTTTCATTTCCAGTATATTGAACGATAGTAACATAATCGCCATTAGTTGGGTCAATAATGTATTTATATTTGAAATCCTCATAAATTCTGATAACTCTTTGATTCCAAGTATCATTAGGTTGATTTCCTAATTCATCATCATCATATGAAGTGATGTTTACTGGAGCTGTAAAAGTCCAAACATTCTCTTCACCTGAAAGAAAGTAAACATTGAATTCTTTTGATTCTGGTCCATCATCAGTTACTAAAGTGATACTTACTTTGGCACTAGCATATTTTTCCCATTTTTTATTTGTTGTAACATCACTTTTTAGAGTATATTCAAATGAATTAGTAGTTACTGAAACAATTCCATCAAAAAAAGATGTATCTCCATTTTCATCGGTATTATCAGTGATAAATTTTGGATAAGAAGTGCTAGATGTTGAATAGAAAGCTCTCGCTACTCCTTCTAAATCTTTGTTATTCATCGCTTCTACATAACTATCCCATAAATCCTTAGCTTCAACTTCATCACTACAGCCTGAAGAAAAGGCCAATGTGAAAGTTATAACGAGCAATAACATAATTATTTTTTTCATTTTTGATTCCTCCATATGATTTTTTACAACTTTATATATCAATTTTCAATTTGATTACTATTTGTAATTATACACTAAAAGCCCTGTTAAATCAATACTTTTTTAAATCGTTTTCAAAACGAACTTAAAGTATCCAGCAACCGCAATCATCGCCGCATTATCAGTACAATATCTCATTTTAGGAAAAGTTAACTTTAAATTATCTATCTCGCCAACAGCTTTTGTCAGACCTTTTCTTAGCCCTTGGTTAGCAGCTACTCCTCCAGCAACAACTATTTGTTTAACATTATATTCGATAGCTGCATGAATTGTCTTATCAACTAAAACAGTTACTACGCTTTCTTGAAATGAAGAAGCTAAATTTTCCTTATTTATTGCTTCACCTTTCATCTTTGCCTTGTTAATAATATTTAATACCGCTGATTTAAGACCAGAAAAGGAAAAATTATATCCTTCCTTATCCAAATAAACCAGAGGAAGCTTGTAACTAGATTCACCAGTTTGAGCCAGCCTATCAACAAAAACACCAGCGGGATAATCAAGCCCCATAACTCGGCCTACTTTATCATATGCTTCACCAACAGCATCATCTAATGTCTGACCTAATACCTGAAATTGATAGTGATCCTTCATCAGTACTAATTCTGTATGCCCTCCAGAAACCACTAGGGCTAATGCTGGAAAAGCAAAGTCGCTTTCAATATAATTAGCATAGATATGGCCAATTATGTGATTTACATCTACACAAGGTTTATTGTGAGCCAAAGCAAAAGCCTTGGCAGCATTTATACCCACAAGTAGTGATCCAATTAATCCTGGAGTAGTGGTTACCGCCACTAGATCTACTTCTTTAGGAGTAATATTAGCTTCTTTCAAAGCCTCTTCAAAGACATAGGTGACTTTTCTGACATGCTCCCGGCTTGCCACCTCAGGGACAACTCCTCCAAAAATGCGATGAGTATCTATCTGTGAATAAACTACATTGGATAAAACTTCTTTTCCATCCCTGACAAGGGCAACACTTGTTTCATCACAACTGCTTTCAACGCCTAATACAATCATATATTTACCTCAAATCCTTTATCATTACTAAGGCATCTTCTAAATCCTTATAATATTTCTCACGCTTATGAGAAAATTTAAAACCATATTTTTCATAGAGTTTTATTGCTACATCATTGTGTTCGCGAACTTCTAAACTAATCATTGGTACTTTTGACATTTCACACAATTTTATAGCAAACTCTAACACCATTTTTCCAAATCCTTGATTTTGAAATTCCTTATCGATGTAAAAATTTACTACTTCAGCATGTTCCTTATCAATCCATAATCCAATATAACCTCTTATCCCCTCATCTATCTCTAAAACAAAATAGAAAGCAAAGGGGTTTAGCGATAGTTCTGAATAGAACATATCAAATCCTAGAGTTTCTCCAAATATTCTGGTTTCACCATCAACAATATCGGGGATATCATTGATAGTCATTTCCCTGATTTGGTATTTCATGTATTTGCCTTTCGTAAATAATTTGGCACTAGAGCATGAACATCTTCTATTTTTTTTGTAGCCAAATCAATAATCCTCTGGGGATTAAAAGAAAAGTTTTCAATATTAATTACTTTATAATCCTTACCCTTTATCTCCTGAAAAAATTCTTCAGCAAGAATAAAATTATCCATTGACAAGGCATTATACTTACCATTTTTAATGTTAACTATTTTTGTATACAAATAATCCTTCTTAGCAATATTGGTAATCGCATAAATTCCATCTTCATTGTAATATCCACTGGCAACAATATCCAGACTGCTGATGGTATACAAAGGAATATTTAATGTCCAGCTAAACATTTTTGCAATCGTCACACTGACTCTAAGCCCGGTGTATGATCCTGGACCAATACCAACAATAATTCTCTGAAAATTCTTTATCTCCAGTTTTGTTTCCTCTAATCCCTCTTTTATAACATTAAGAAGGTTTTCTGAGTGATTATTTTTTGTTTCCATAATCTTCTTGAAGATTTCTACATCACCATCAATAAAACTGACATATAAAAGGTTTGTAGAGGTATCCATTATAATTGTTTTCATAAATTGACTCCTTGAAGTAAATCGATATATTCCTTAGAAGTTGCCTCTATTTCAACAATTCTTCTCTCTTCATCAATTTGCTTTATATTGATTTTTAATGTTTCTCCAGGTAAAAGATAGTTAATATTATTAGCCCATTCTATTACACAAACTCCACCAGCTTCAAAGTATTCTTCTAAATAATCATCACCACTATTATTATCTAAGCGATATACATCCATATGATATAACTTCAAACGTCCATCATGGATTTTCATTATGGTAAATGTCGGGCTATTTATTATCGCCTTAATATCAAGTCCAAGAGCAATCCCTTTGGTAAGGGTGGTCTTACCAGCACCTAAATCTCCTTCAAGGGTGATTATCATATTACTGGTTAAAAGGCGACCTATCTTCTCTCCTAGTTCAATCATTTTATTTGATTTTTCTATTATAAATTCTTTTCTCATATCTAACACCAATTAATTATTATATCATATTTTCATCTTGTTTTCATTAAAATAAAAAACATTATTATAAATGATTTCATTTTTAATAATGTTTTTAATCTTATTTGGTCACATAAAACTTCGAATAACTTTGAATTTTGTCATAAACCGATTCCACCATAATCTCTCGCAATAAGATTGTTGTAAATACGGCATTTTCTCCATCTTTGAATGGATAATATTCCTTTTCAAATAAATAATCGATAGTTCCTACTGTGTATAGTTTACTATTAACTACTGCTACACCATCTATATAGTAAATTCCACCACTTTGAGTAACATTATTACTAAAATACATACCATCATTCATATATTTTAAAATATTTAAAAGATCGCTACCAGTTATTTGTGATGTGCAAATCATATTTTCGAAGGGCATAATTTCAAAAATATCACCGTAAGTAACGTCATCTCCTATGTATATTGGAAAGGCACTACTACGAACCCCACCAGCATTAACAACAGCAACATCAGTGGAAAATCTTTCCTTAATTGTGGTTGCCATCCAAATTCCAGCAGTATTCTTATATATTGTCTCTCCAGCAACTCCAAGAACTGATTGAGCTATATCTAAATAGCTTTGGTAGCTACCTAAGATATTATTTATTTCTAAGCTTTCACTTTGACAGGTGCTTATAGTTGCTAAATTTTCACTTGAAACATCAATAACAGATCCTGTTTCTTTATCTATTTCTAAAGTAATTTTTCCTAAATATTGACCACTTGATCCCGATTGAACATAGGGAAGAGCAACCTCTCTACCATATGTGTATTCACCATAGTATTGTTGGTGAGTATGACCATTCAATAGGGCATCAATCTTTTCATCGCCGCTTAGACTAGAAAGTTGACGGCTTATAGAAGAAGTGTCCAAATGAGCAGAGACAATAACGATGTCACAATCTTCTTCAGTTCTTAATGCTTTAGCATACTTTTTTATAGCTGTTAATTCATCAGTAAAATCATAATCTGCAACATAAGAAGCTAGAATATCATTAGTTTGGTCAGTACCAAGAACTCCAATAATACCAACTTTCAATCCTCCCTTATTTATTACAATATAAGGAGTAGCCCATTCTGCTAGTTGGTTGGTTCCTTTATAACAGACATTAGCTGCTAGAAATTCAAATTCAGCTTCACCATTTGTTAAATCATCATCATGAAAAACTTTTATTTGATCAACACCCCAATCAAACTCATGATTGCCAAGAGTCATGGCATCAAATCCGATGGCATTCATCGCATCAACCACTGCTCTTCCTCTTGTCATAGAGGATAAAGCTGTTCCTTGAAACATATCACCAGCAGAAATTATCAATGTAGAGTTGGGATTATTTTGTTTTTCAGTTATCAAAAAATTACCAATTTTAGAAATGCCTGCCCGAATACCATCTTCTAGTAAAGCTCCATGAAAATCATTTATAGAATAAATGGTCAATTCATCAATTTCAATAGAACTCGGTTCTTCCTCACTTGGATCATCAGGATTTGTTGCCGGCTTACATCCTACCCCAATAACCAGTATGGTAATAAAGAGCAATAACTTTAAAAACTTTTTCATATTATTTTCCCTTTCGGCTATCAAATTTCTTTCTTTCATTTGTATCTAATATTTTTTTTCTTAAACGAATGCTTTTTGGAGTAACTTCAACTAATTCATCATCGTTTATATACTCCATACATATCTCTAAAGGCATTGGCCTTGGTCGCTTCAGAACCACAGTAGTATCCTTAGATGAGCTACGCTGGTTGGTTTGTTGTTTTGCTTTAATCACGTTGACCGCTAAATCTTCTTCTTTATTGCATTCACCAACGATTTGACCTTCATATACATTTTCATTAGGCTCAACAAATAGAATTCCCCGATCTTCGATCTGACCTATTCCATATGCTGTAGTTTTACCTTCGTTTGTAGCCACTAGAACTCCTAATTTCCGATTTCCTACTAAACCACCTTCAACTTTTCGATATTCAAGAAAAGTATGACTAAGTGTTCCATAACCCTTAGTGCTTGTCATAAAGTCGGTAGATAGACCTATTAAACCTCTTGAAGGCATCGTATAAATCAACCTTGTTTGGGAGATATCATTAGTCATTGTTTCTAATATACCTCCATGACGACCGATTAATTCAATGGTTGGTCCAGTATAATCATTAGGTAAATCAATCTGAACAAATTCAAATGGTTCACACTTAACCCCATCTATTTCCTTAATAATCGGTTTTGGTTTAGCAACCTGAAATTCATATCCTTCACGGCGCATATTCTCAATTAGAATTCCTAAATGAAGTTCGCCTCTTCCAGAGACAATCCATTCATCATGAAAACCACTTTTATTTACTTTTAAGCTGACATCTTTTTGAACTTCTCTTAGTAGTCTCTCTTCCAATTTTGTTGAAGTGACAAATTTTCCTTCTTTGCCAGAAAATGGAGAATTATTTACAGAAAAATACATCTCAACTGTTGGTTCGCTGATTTTAATTGGTGGCAAAGCTTCCTCGTAACCAACCTCACATACCGTCTCACCGACATTTATATCAGAAAGTCCCGCTACAGCTACGATATCTCCAGCATAGGCTTCATTAATCTCTGTCTTCTGTAATCCTAAAAAACTGAATAACTTTTGAATTCTAAAACTCTTAATAGTACCATCAGTACGCATACAGGAAACAATTTCATTTGTTTTAATGGTTCCCCTTTTGATTCTTCCAATGGCCATTCTTCCAACATATTCATTATAATCCAGTAAAGCACCTTGAAATTGAAGATGTCCTTCTCTTTCAACGCTTGGCGATGGAATTTCAGAAATGATCAAATCTAAAATAGGATCCATTGTTGGCTTTTGAGTTGTAATATCGCTTGATAAACTTGATGTTCCATGAGTAGCACTTGCAAAAGCCACTTTGAAATCTAGTTGATCATCATTAGCTCCTAATTCAATAAATAAATCCAAAATTTCATCAACGACCTCATCAGGTCTTGCTGAATCTTTATCAACCTTGTTAATTACAACAATAGGTTTTAAATCATTCTCTAGAGCTTCTTTTAATACAAATCTTGTCTGTGGCATTGATCCTTCATAAGCATCAACCACTAAAATTACACCATCCACCATTTTCATAATTCTTTGGACTTCACCACTAAAATCAGCATGTCCTGGTGTATCTAAAATATTAATCTTGTAACCCTTATACATAATAGCTGTATTTTTCGCAAGAATAGTAATTCCCCTTTCTCTTTCAAGATCATTACTATCCATAGCTCTTTCTTCAATCATTTCTCGTGAAGCAAGGGTTTCTGATTTCTTTAATAATTGGTCAACCAAAGTTGTTTTCCCATGATCAACGTGAGCAATAATTGCTATATTTCTAATTTCCATTCTTTTTCCTAACTAAAATGAATTTCTTTCATTTTCAATGTTTTATAAAATTCTTTTTCATGGGATACCAAAATTACAGTTCCCGGATAATTCTTAATGCTCTCAAACAGTGATATCTTAGCTACTTTATCCAAGTGGTTTGTTGGTTCATCTAAAATCAACAAATTGGAGTCCTCTAAGCTTAATTTAGCAAAACGCACTTTTGCAATTTCTCCACCGCTTAATTTATTAATCGGTTTAACAATCAATTCACTGGTAATACCATATCTGCTCAACAAACCTCTGACCTTCTTATCTTCCATATTGGGATAATCATTCTTGATGTATTCCATAGGGGTTACCAGAGGAGAATCTACCATTTCCTGAGAATAGTATACAATTTTATTATACTCAGGAATTTTGATCTTTCCTCCCAAAGAAGGAAGAATACCCAAAATAGTCTTTAAAAAAGTTGTTTTACCGATACCATTTTTACCAGTAATGACAATTTTTTCTCCAAAAATTATCTCTAAATTTATTTCCTTTAAGATAGGTTTGGTATAACCAATCAATAATTTTCGTAAAATAACAGCTTCGCTATTAAAGGTATGAGTGAAAGGGAAAATAAATTTAACTTTCTTTTCTCCAACTGGTTTCTCAAGAACATCAATTTTTTCAAGTATTTTTCTTCGACTTTGCGCTTGCTTAGTCGTTGATGCCCTGACAATATTTTTATCGATGAAATCCTGTGTTTTCTTAATAAACTTTTGTTGAGCTATATAATTAGCCTGATACTGCTTATCATACATATCCTTTTGTAAAAGATAGGCTTCATAATTACCTTTATAACGTTTTATTTTTTTGTTTTCTAATTCACAAATGATATTACAAACACCATTTAAAAAATCTGTATTATGGGAGATAACTATAAAGGCATGTTTATAGGTTACCAGGAATTTTGTCAACCATTCAACATGAGCAACATCCAAAAAGTTTGTTGGTTCATCAAGCAGCAATACACATTTCTCTTCAAGCAGCATTTTAGCTAGAAATACTTTTCCTCTTTGACCACTGCTCAGTTTAGATAAATTCCAATTTTCATCATAATTAATTCCTAAACCATTAATAACATTGGAAATTCTCGATTGAATCATATAAAAACCACTCGACTCCAAATAGTTTTCAATATTATATGCTTTGTTCAATATTTTATCGTATTCGCTTTCAGGAGCTGTTTCTAAACTCTTATAAAGTTCATGCATTTCTTTTTCTTTTATAAAGAATTCTTCATAAACCTTGTATAGATAATCCTTTATAGTCATATTATCATAAACTTTTAAATGCTGATCTAAATAACTAAAATCGATTCCATTCAACCAAACAATTTTTCCCTCATCAGGATCTATCTTTTGAGCAATCAAATTAAGTAGAGTTGTTTTACCAACACCATTAGCACCAATTAAGCCCATATGGTCTTCACGATATAATTTCATCTCTAAATTATTGAATAGAGTTATATCGTTATATCCAAATTTTAAATTAGTAATTTCTAGAATGCTCATGGTACACCTCAATTGCCTAGCTAGCTATTATATCATAATTTTCATTAAATTACAACCTTATGGAAACGCTATTTTAAAAAAACGGAGTTTTTTTACTCCGTTTTTGGTGATTAAACTGTTCTTTTGCCAATCAATATTTTCCTAATGATTCTTCCTGTAAAGTAAATAAAAAATATCATTTTCTACTTCCCAAGGAGTCTTAACTCTTCCCCAGTTTGTATAACCTAAATTCTCATACATTTTCATTGCAAAAGGATGATCATTTCTAACCAGCAAATCTATTTTTTTATATCCTAAAGAAACGAGGATATCTTCAACTCCTAAAAATATTTTTTTACCATAGCCTTTTTGGCGATAATCCGGGTGCACCATAAACATATGTAGAGTAATCCCCTCATCTGTCCACTCCGATTTTTCGGCACCTATTGCTCCAATTATTTTATTATCTACCAGAAAAACAAACAATAAATCCTTTTTATAATCATCGAAAAAATTTTCATAAACTGGATAGTCTCTATCCCAGAATGAATAAGTCTTCTTAACCAATTCACAGAGATCAACAATCTCATCTAATTCATGAAACATAGCTCTTCTTAATTCTTCCATAATATACCTATCTTTTACTGTTTACGAGAATTTTCTTTAATCTCATTTAGCACAACCCAACGATCAATTTTTTCATTCAACTCATTTTCGGCTATTTCTCTTTTATTATAAAGCTCTCTTATTTTTTGATAATTATCACCGACTTCTAATATTTCTTTATCAATCTCTGAAATTGCATATTCCAAATCGGTTATTTTGTCCTCAATATTATCTAATTCCTTTTGTTCATTATATGTCAGTTTTACAACTTTTTCCTTAGTATTTTTATTCTCTTCCTTTTCCTTTTTTACTATTTTTACCTCTTCTTTAAAGGATTCCAAATAATCACTATATCCCCCTAGATATTGGTGAAATATTTTATCCTTCTCCAAGACGAAAACACGATCAACTACTCTATCAAGGAAATAGCGATCATGGCTAACAGCAATAACTGCCCCTGAAAAGTTTTCTAGATAATCCTCTAGAATCGTTAAAGTAATAATATCTAAATCATTTGTTGGCTCATCTAATAATAAAACATTTGGAGCTGACATAAGAATTCCTAACAAATACAATCTCCTTTTTTCTCCGCCAGAAAGGTTTCCGATTAAAGAATATGGGTTATCAAACAAAAAATTTTCTAGCATTTGAGCAGCAGTAATATATCCCTTTTTTGTTTTTACAACTGTTGCTATATTTTTAATAAAGTCAATAGCCTTCATATTGGAATCTAGTTCTTCACTATTTTGAGAAAAATAGCCTATCTTTACAGTTTCACCGATTACCACACTACCATTATCACAGGTTTCTTGTCCCATAATAATTTTTAAAAGAGTCGTTTTACCACTACCATTTTTGCCAATTATTCCTATTCGATCATCTTTATCCAAATTAAATGATAGTTTTTCAAATAAAAGTTCACCATAGCTCTTAGAGACATCACAGAGCTCAATTGTCTTTTTTCCAAGTCTTGTCTTAGCGCTTTCCAAAACTAATTTTTTCTCTACAACTCTATCACGATTTGTCATTTCTTGATAATTTGCTACTCTTCTTCTATCTTTCGTAGTTCGCGCCATGGCACCACGACTAATCCATTCATACTCTTTTCGCAAGAATCCTTGAAGTTTTCGCTCTTTAGATAACTCAAGCTCTTCCTTTTTGGCTTTCATTTCTAAATATTTTGAATAGTTTGCCTCATATTCCGTTATTATTCCGTTATCTAATTCAAAAATCTTATTGGTTACCCGATCCAAGAAGTAACGATCATGAGTGACCATAATTATAGCTCCTTGATATTTAATCAGGTATTTTTCTAGCCAAGAAATAACATCACTGTCCAAATGATTTGTAGGTTCATCAAGAATAAGAATATTTGAAGGTTTTACTAAAGTTTTTGCTAGCGCAACCTTTCTTTTTTCGCCTCCTGATAGAAGTGATATTTTTTTATCATAATCAAAGACTTCCAGTTTTGTCAACATGGCTTTAGCTTCATGCTCTAGATATTCCTTCTTTTTTGCACTACTACCCTTCATAATCCACTCGATAGCTGTACTATCTTCATCAATAGATAGGTTCTGTGCTAAATAGCTAAGTTGAGTATCACCAATCAAAGTAACTTGTCCCTTTTCACTTTCAGTTACTCCAGAAAGAATCTTTAAAAGGGTACTTTTTCCACAGCCATTTACGCCAATTATTCCAATTTTATCTTTTTCCTCAATGTTAAGTGATATGTCATTTAAAAGAATTTTTTCGCTATGAGATTTCTTAATATTTTCAGCAATCAGTAACATTCATCTCACCACTTTCTAAAGTATTATAACACATAAGCAAATCATTTAAAATATTTTTATAAAAGAAAAGAACTAGTTA
>JAQUYR010000081.1 GCA_028691715.1 Bacilli bacterium
TGGCTCAGTTAGGGTTCCTGAAGTACTAATTCCTTATATGGGAACAGATATTATAAAATAAAGGAGAAAAGAAATGTTTGAAATATATCAAGATTTTGAAGAAATAGTTAGTGAGAAGCCTTTATTAATTGGTTTATTTGAAAAACAAGAAAAGATTGAGATCAACGAAAAAATAAACAAAGAAGTTGAAGAATTAATCAAGGATGGAATAATTAAAACAGGTCTTGGCGAAGTGAACAAACTTCCAACTTTTTCAAAGATAAAGAATAAAATAGTTTACATCATCGGGCTTGGTAAAAAAGAAGAGTATACAATTAATAAATTTAAGCAAGCAGTAAAAAACATTAATTACAAATTAGGTAGTGAATTAGTCATTTTACTCGACACTTTTAAAGGGGCTCTAGGAATTAAAGAAGTTGCTTTTAATTTAATAATGACATCGCACTACTTTAATTATAAATATGATGAATTTTTAAGTAAGAAAATCGATAATGATTTATTGTTAAAAATATGTACTAAAGAAGACATAAAAGAAGAAATCGAGGAAGCTCTTAATATTGCTGTAGCTATTGATAACACTAGAGATTTAGTAAATAGGCCATATAATTATCTCTCAGCAATAGGCTTAGCAGAATACGCCAGTGAGTTAGTGTCCTCATTGGATAGCGACAGAGTTAAAATTGCTATATATAATAAGAAAGAGATAGAAGAGCTTAAGATGAATGCCTTTTTAGGGGTAAATAAAGGATCTACTTGTGAACCTAGACTTATATATATCAAATATCAGGGACTTGAGGAATGGAAGAATCCTGTTGCCCTAGTTGGCAAAGGAATAATGTATGATACTGGAGGGTATAGCATAAAAACTTCCATGAATACAATGAAAGACGATATGGCAGGAGCAGCAACGGTTCTGGGAGTTATGGAAAGCCTTGTAAAAAATAAGGTTAAAGCCAATGTGATGGTCATAATTTGCGCAACAGATAATAGAATCAACGGTGAAGCCCTTCTTCCTGATGACATTTTAACAGCAATGAATGGTAAGACAATTGAAATCGTCTCAACAGATGCTGAGGGAAGATTAACCTTGGCTGATGCTGTTTGTTTTGCCCAAAAAGAGGGAAGTAAAGAAATAATCGATATTGCTACTTTAACTGGAGCTTGTGTTGTTGCTTTAGGAGAATACACAACAGGACTATTCGGTAATGACCAAAATAAAGTCACTGAATTCTTAAAAGCCGCTGATGAAACCGAAGAAAGCACATGGCAACTACCGATAACAGAGCACATTAGAGAACAAGTCAGATCAAGTAAGGTTGCTGATTTTACAAACTCAACAGGACGTCCAATGGGAGCCAGTGGAGCAGCAGCTTTTATCGAGGGTTTTATTGAGGAAAAGACAAAATGGTTGCACCTAGATATAGCGGGAACAGCCTATCATACTTCTCCAAGTTACAAGGAATTTTATGGGGCAACTGGAGTAATGGTTCATACAATTTATAGATATTTAAAATAAACTTAAAATAAGGTACAGCTATTTTTATAATAGCTGTTATTGCTATAATAAATATAAGGAGAAAAAAACATGGAAAGAGTCTATAATTTTTCTGCTGGTCCAGCGATGCTACCAGTTGAAGTTCTAAAAGAAGCAGCATCAGAAATGCTTAATTACAAAAATACTGGTATGTCAGTAATGGAAATGAGTCATCGTAGTAAAGATTACGAGATGATTTTAGATGAAGCTGAAAACAATCTAAGAAAAGTGATGAATATTCCTGATAATTATAAAGTTTTATTTTTACAGGGAGGTGGAAGTCAGCAGTTTGCAATGGTGCCAATGAATTTAATGAAAAACAAAGAAGCAGATTACATTGTGACAGGTGTTTGGGCTAAAAAAGCATTTAACGAAGCTAAAATGTATGGGAAAGCAAATCTCGTTGCGAGCAGTGAAGATCAACAATATAGTTATATCCCTGATTGCTCAAATTTAAATATTTCCAAAAAAGCAGATTATGTATATATATGTGAAAATAATACAATTTACGGAACAAAATTTTGGAAATTACCTGATACAAAAGGGAAAATTTTAGTAGCTGATCAATCTTCTTGTTTTCTATCAGAACCTGTTGATGTGAGCAAATATGGATTGATATTTGCTGGTGCTCAAAAAAATGTAGGGCCAGCAGGAGTTGTTATTGTAATAATCAGAGACGATTTAATTTCTGAAGAGGTTTATCCAGCAACCCCAACAATGCTGAGATATAAAACTCATAGTGATGCTAAGTCTTTATTCAATACACCTCCAGCATATGGAATATATATCTGTGGGAAAGTATTTAAATGGCTATTAGATAATGGTGGATTGCAGGAGAGAAAGATTAAAAACGAAGAAAAGGCAAAGTTATTGTATGATTATCTGGATAATAGTAAATTATTTAAACCAACAGTAAGAAAAGATAGCCGCTCTTTAATGAATGTCACTTTTATAACAGAAAGTGATGAATTAAATGAAAAATTTATTAAGGAAGCTAAATTAGAAGGTTTGATCAATCTAAAGGGTCATCGCCTTGTTGGAGGAATGCGTGCTAGTATTTATAACGCAATGCCTCTTGAGGGAGTAAAGGCATTATTAGCCTTCATGAAAAAATTCGAAGAGGAAAACATATGATTAAAAAGATTAGCTGTTTAAATAAGATATCCGAAAAAGGACTTTCTTTACTAGGTGATAACTATAAGATAAGTGATGATATCTCTTGTGCTGATGCTCTTTTAGTCAGAAGTGCTGTGATGCATGATATGGAACTTTCAAGAAGAACCGTAGCTGTAGCAAGAGCGGGAGTCGGTGTCAACAACATTCCTTTAAAAAAATATGCTGAGCAGGGGGTTGTTGTTTTCAACACTCCTGGAGCAAACGCTAATGGCGTTAAAGAATTAGTGATAGCAGGGCTTCTTTTATCAGCAAGAGATATAATTGGTGGAATTAACTTTGTTAAAGAGAATAGGGAAAAGGAAGATTTAGAGAAAATTGTTGAAAAGGGCAAAAATCTATTTGCTGGTTCAGAAATTATGAACAAGAAAATTGGAGTTATCGGGCTTGGAGTCATCGGAGTTTTGGTGGCTAACATCTGCCGTGATTTAGGAATGGATGTTTATGGATACGATCCCTTTATTTCGATTGATAATGCTATGCATTTATCACGAGATATAATCTATGTCAAAAAGATAGAGGATATATACCGCGAATGCGACTTCATTACGATTCATGTTCCCCTATTAGAGGAAACCAAACAGATGATAAATAAAAAGAGCTTTAGTCTGATGAAAAAAGGAGTAGTAGTTTTAAATTTTGCCCGTGATTTATTAGTAAATGATGACGAGTTAGAAAAAGCAATTCTGAGTGAAAAAGTCAAATGCTATGTAACTGATTTTCCTAATGCTAAAACAGCAAATATGAAAAATGTGATTGCGATTCCTCATCTTGGAGCATCAACTGGTGAGGCTGAGGATAATTGTGCCCAGATGGCAGTAAGGCAATTGATGGATTATCTGGATAATGGAAATATTATCAATTCGGTAAATTATCCGAATGTTGACGCGGGAATATGTTCATCTAAAAATAGGATTACCATAAATCATAAAAACATTCCAGGAATGATAAACAAGTTTACAGAAATAATAAATATGCATAAAGGAAATATTGCCAATATGACAAATAAGTCTTTAGGAGAAGTAGCCTATACAGTTTTAGACATTGATGGTGCTGATATTCTAGAAATATATAAGCTAATAGAAGAAATTCCTGGAGTAATTCGTCTGAGAGTGGTTAAGTAGGTAGCAAAATGAAAATAGGAATGCCTGTATTGTATGAATATAATAGTGTTTTTGAGAATGTTAATCTAGCAAGGAAACTGGGATTTGATTTTATAGAATTAAATTTGAATTTTGAATATTGTCGAAAAGCCTTGGAGAAACCAGAAGAATTGAAAAAAATATTAGAAGAAAACAATCTAGAAGCAACACTTCATTTTTACGATGAGGCAGACTTTGGTTCATATAAAGAAGTGGTTGATGCTTATATGTTTCTTCTAAAAAAATATGCAGAATTAGGGATGATTGCTGAAATTAAAATGATAAATATTCATTTAAATCCAGGACCAATCGTGACGATTGCTGGTGTCAAGAATTATATTTATGAAAAGGAATATAATTCTTATATCGAACGACTAATAAATAGGTTAGATGAAGCAAGAGAAATCTGTCATGATAATAAAATAGAGATGGTTTTAGAAAATGTTATCGCTCCAAAGCATATTCAAAAAACCTATGTTGATTTGTCAGAAAAAAGTTTTTTCTTCAATTATGATATCGGGCACGATAATAACGATAATGATCATGTCATGGAGGTCATGAAGAAAACAAAGTTAGTTTTGAAAGAATTTCATATTCATGATGCTAATAGAAAGACATGTCACCTAGCGCTTGGAGAAGGAGACCTAGATATTAAAAAGTATAGGAAAATGGCCGAAGAGAGCGATGCTTATGTCGTTTTAGAAGTTAAAAGTAGCCAGGACCTAATATCATCAAAATTGGTGTTTTAAAATAAAGCGTTTCTTTTGAAGCGCTTTTTATTTTATTGATATATATAGGTAAATATGCTATCATTAATTATAAATTGGAGGTTTGTCATTATGATAAGATTAGAAAATGTCTCTAAATATTACCATGGGGATGGAACTGTGGCACTTGGTCTCAGAAAAATAAATCTTGAATTGGGAAATAAAGGGTTTGTTGTTTTAACTGGAGAAAGTGGTTCAGGAAAATCAACGCTATTAAATGTCATATGTGGAATTGATACATATGAAGAAGGAGAAATGTATATAAATAACGAAGAGACTTCTTATTTCGATGATACTGATTGGGAAAATTATCGAAGAAAAAGTGTTGGTTTCATCTTTCAAAACTATAATCTTATCGACAGCTATACAGTTTTAGAAAATGTTGAAGCTGCTATGGTTATTCAAAATATAGGGAAAAAAGAGAGAAAAAGAAAGGCTTTAAAACTGATTGAAAAAGTGGGTTTGTTATCTCATGTTAAACATAAGGCTATAAAGCTATCCGGTGGAGAAAAACAGAGGTTAGCAATTGCTAGAGCTCTGGCAAAAGACAGCATAATCATCGCCGCTGATGAACCAACTGGAAACCTTGATAGTAAAAGTGGAAAACAGATAATTGAACTTCTATATGAAATATCGAAGGAAAAGCTGGTAATTGTAGTATCTCATAACTATGAAGAAACCAATAATTATGCCAATAGAAAAATAAGGTTGTTTGATGGAGAGATTGTAGAGGATATTAAAATCAAAGAAGTAGAAGAGAAGCAAGAGAGGTTATCAATAAAAAGGACATATAAAATGTCTAGAGTAAAAAAATCTTTCATTTTCGCTACAAAGAATCTTAAATCTCAACCAAAGAAAACGACATTAATGATGATGGTTTCACTAGCGGTTACTTTAATAGTTTTTCTAGTGTTTATGTCCTTCTTTTCAGCGGATAGTCTTTTCGGAGGATTTTTAAGAGGGGTTT
>JAQUYR010000082.1 GCA_028691715.1 Bacilli bacterium
CTAGCATCAAGTGTTGCTGAAAATATCCTTACTCAACAACCAGATAAATATGTCTTCTTAGAAGAAACTTTTGAAGTCCCAACTCAAGAAACTCAATTATTCGTTTTAGCTGCAAAAGGCCAAACAGAATTGATTGAAAAGATTAATGAAATAATCGCTAAAATGATTGCTGAAGGTAAATACAGCGTTTGGTTCCAGGATGCTACTGATTTGGCAGCAAGTTTTGCTGAATAGTTAGTAAAATGTTATTAAACCTATATAAAATATTAATAAAATATTTTCCACTATTTATGGAGGGCATGGGAGTAACTCTCTTGCTTTCTCTCATAACAGTAGTGTTCGGTACCATTTTAGGCACACTTTTAGCGTTAATGAGACTTTCAAAAGAAAAGATTTTCAGAATTATTTCAGAAACATATACAGAAATAATCAGAGGAATACCACTACTATTACAACTATGGGTTATATATCTTTTATTCAGTTCTACTTTGGGTAAGATTGTAGCGGTTTGCTTAGCGCTATTATTAAATTCAGCGGCTTATGTAGCTGAAATAATCAGATCAGGAATTCAGGCTGTTGATAAAGGTCAAGTAGAGGCTTCGAGAAGTTTAGGTATCGATGCCACAAACACTATGACAAAAATTGTGCTTCCTCAAGCGATAAAGAATATTTTACCAGCTCTAGGAAATGAGTTTGTTACAGTCATCAAAGAAACTTCACTATCATCGGTTTTCTATATTGGTGATTTAATGACTGCTAAAACAATCATTACCACACAGACATACTTAGCGATTGAACCATATATAATAATTGGTATTATTTATTTCATATTGACGTTCTCCTTATCTAAAATGATTGGTAAATTTGAAAAGAGGTTGAAGTTAAGTGATTGATGTAAAGAATCTACAAAAGAATTTCGGATCTCTTGAAGTCTTAAAGGGAATAGATGAACATATTAATAAAGGAGAAGTTGTATCAGTAATTGGACCAAGTGGTAGTGGTAAATCGACATTTTTAAGGTGTCTTAATCTATTAGAAACCCCAACAAATGGAATAATCGAATTTGATGGTGAAATAATATATAAGAGAGAATCGTTGCAGTATAAACAAATTCTTGATGAAATCAAAAAGAATAAGAGCCAAATGAATCCTACTGAATATAAGAAAAGATATAGTGAAGCATTGAGTACGTATAATGAGTATAAGGATTTAGAAAAGAAACATTTGGATAGCTACGAGAGAAAGATCAATATTCATCGTCAAAAAATGGGAATGGTTTTTCAACATTTTAATGTTTTTCCTCATTTAACAGTACTCGAAAACATTACTCTAGCTCCAGTCTTAACCAACAAGATGACTGAAAAAGAAGCCGAAAAAACGGCGCTTGAGTTATTGGAAAAAGTAGGATTGAAAGATAAAGTTAAGGAATACCCTAAAAAATTAAGTGGTGGTCAAAAACAACGTCTAGCAATCGCCAGAGCTTTGGCTATGAATCCTGAGGTTATGCTGTTTGATGAACCAACCAGTGCTTTAGACCCAGAAATGGTGAAAGAAGTTTTGGAAATCATTAAGGCAGTTGTTAATACGGGAATGACAGTTGTCATAGTCACTCATGAAATGGGATTTGCTCGAGAAATAAGTGATCGTGTGTTGTTTATGGATGATGGAAAAATTATTGAAAGAGGAACTCCAAAAGAAGTATTTGATAATCCTCAAAACCAAAGAACAAAAGAATTTTTAAGTAAAGTATTATAAGAAACTCTAACAGAAATGTTAGAGTTTTTAATTATTTGTAGAAAAAAGATATGGTTGTTTGTTATAATTGTATAAAAGGAAAAAAGGAGGATTTATGAAAAAAATATTATTGATATTACTAGCTTTTATAGCCGTATTTTTATTCGTTGGATGTAGTAGTAAAGAACTAACAGATCCACTAACTAATGAACCTTCATCTGAAGTTGATGGGCCTACACCTGATGCTGAAGAACCTCTTACAGAGGGAGATTATCCCGATGGTGATTACAAAGCAGACGATGATGCTTATATGGGTGAAGTTGGTGATGAAGAACCATCTAATACAGAGCCACCTCAAGCTGGACAAATGTCAGCTAGCGAATGGAGTGATCTTAAAAACTATAGTTTTTGGAAATCACTTTTTGAAAGCAATCAAGACTCAAAAGAGGGGATATTTGGAGAGTATCTAAACAAAGGCTATTTCAATACTTTAAATATGATTGATGTTACAATAAAGAACAACGAAGATTTCGTTTCTGGTGTAGCGGTTGAACTAATCAATAATGACCAAAAAGTTATCTTTAAATCGGTTACCAACATGAACGGAAAGGCCTTTTTGTTTCCTGACGATGACGATTTAACTTCTATTTCTCAAATAGTAATAACAGTTGGAGAGAATAAAATAACAAATGATTATACTTATTCTTCAGAAAATAGTAGTTTAGAATATAATATTGGTCAAGGCAATCTTGCTGAAAAGAAGATTGAAATCATGTTTGTTATTGATACAACTGGTTCAATGGGCGATGAGATAACTTATCTTAAAGCGGAAATTGATTATGTTATCAGTGAAGTCAAAGGACAAAATCCTGAAGCGGAAGTTTTATTAGCATTACTATTTTATCGCGATTTAGAGGATACTTACATCACAAGATATTTTGACTTTACAGCTGATATAGAAGAGCAAAAGAAAAATTTAGGAGCTCAAAGTGCTGGCGGCGGTGGTGACTTTGAAGAGGCTGTTGATATTGCTCTAGATGAAGCAGTTTCAAAAAATTGGAGTTCTTCTAATACAACAAAGTTATTATTCCACGTTTTGGATGCTCCACCTCATTACACTGAGAAAACAATGACAAAATATGCCAACGCTATAAAAGAAGCAAGCAATAAAGGAATTAGAATGATTCCATTAGCATCAAGTGGTATTGATAAATACACAGAATATTTATTAAGAAATGAAGCAATGATGACAGGTGGAACATATACATTCATCACAAATCATTCTGGTATTGGTGGAGATCACATAGAGGCCACGACAGGAGAGACAGAGGTTGAATATTTAAATATGATGTTGATTAGATTAATCAACGAATATTACACAGGAATACCTCAAGATAAAGTTTTATATCCAACAGGTGAATCAAAATAGAACAGAGAATCTCTATAAAACATGTAGTATTATCACTACATGTTTTTTTATTTGTTTATAAATGCTAATTTTATTGATATTGATGATAAAAAATGGGAAAGTTGTTGTTCGCTTAGTTTATATCATGAAAGAAATTTTAAAACATCATTAATAGTAATAAAATTATACTTGTTTTATCTCTAGTGTGTAATCTTTGATACTATTTTAAATAATAGATTATATACCAATTGAATTAGTGTAAATAATTAAGGATACTAAAAATTTATATAATAAAAAAGTCAGAATTGTAGATAAGATACATTTATTAAATTGGTTAAAAAGGTAAAGATTATGAAATGTTCCAGACTCAGGCTAAACTTTATCAGGAAGAAGCAAGAAAATAAAAATCCCCTTTAGAGAGGATTTTTATATTTTAATGTCTATTTCAACTGGGCAGTGATCGCTACCTAAAACTTTATCATGAATTATTACATCAACTATTTTTTCTTTTATTGAAGAAGAAACGACAAAGTAATCAATTCTCCATCCAACATTATTATTTCTAGCATTAAAGCGATAACTCCACCAAGTGTATTGAATTTTATCTGGGTATAGATATCTAAAAGAGTCAATAAAGTCAGCAGTTAAAAGATTAGAAAACTTTTCTCTTTCTTCAAAAGTATAACCAGGATTCCTTTCATTGGTTTTAGGATTTTTTAGATCAATTGGCATATGAGCAACATTCATATCGCCACAAAGAATAACTGGTTTCTTGATATTTAGTGATATTAGGTACTCTTTTAAGTCATCTTCAAAAGCCATTCGATAACTCATTCTAACCAATTCTGGCTGAACATTAGGTGAATAAATAGTTACAAAGTAGAAATCAGTAAATTCTAAGGTAATAGCTCTTCCCTCATCATTATATTTCTCATTCAAACCATAAAAAACGTTCAGAGGTTTTTCTTTTGTATATATCAAAGTACCAGAATAACCCTTTTTTTCAGCTGAATTCCAGTATTCATAATAATTTGGAAAATCAAATTCTTTTTGCTCTTCCTGCATTTTGGTTTCCTGTATGGCAAAGATGTCAGCATCAACACTGTCAAAAAAAGTTTTAAAATCCTTTTTTAAGCAAGCCCTTAGTCCATTAACATTCCAAGTAATAAATTTCATATTTTCAACCATTCTCTCTTAGTGATTTTATGATAGCAAAATAAACATTTTGAAATTTTGCCATCCTTATTATGCTCTTCTTTGACTTTTTTAATAAATTTCATATTATTCTTTTCCATGATTCTCCCTGAAGGGATATTGTCAATATCGTGTTTAGCTATAATGGTAGAAGCATTCACTTTTTCAAAGAAGTATTTGATAACATATTTTAGTGACTCGCTCATCAACCCTTTGTTCCAAAAACTTTTTCCAAGACAATAACCTATTTCAATGGGGGTTTTATCCTTTACTTCTTTAACCGCTCCGATTGTTCCTATAATTTCATTGTTTTCTTCAAGAGCAATTGCCCAAAGAAAGAAGGAAGAATCGTTATAATTGTCAATCCAGGAGGCTATTATTCTAGTAGTCTCTTCGGGACTTTTGTGTGGTGACCAACTTAAAAATTTAGTGACTTCTTTATCACTTGCCCAATTTTTATACATTGATAAGGCATCTGATAATGCTACTCTCCTCAATATCAATCTTGGTGTCTGAATTGTTTCGGTTCCGATAAGATTCATTTGCTATCACCTCATGAAAATATTATACAGTAAAAGGATAAAAATTACTATAAAAACAGCGATTATTTGTATAACCATTGAGATTTAAAGATAAAAGTTAAAATTAAATATAAAAATGAATTGCTTAATCACCTTATAAATTGGTATAATTATAATAGTAATTGGTGGCAACATGGAGAAAAAATTCGAAGTAAATAAGGAATTGATAAATGATGCTTCTTCTATGAAGTTATATAAATATTTATTTGGAGAAGAAAACGACTCTAAAACTGTAGATTTTAGATTTATTGTTCTCGATATAAAGAACAGCGATGAAAAAGAGAGAATAGCATCGGTTTTTTTGGATGTTTTCGCTGTGTCTACTCTACTATATATTGATAAAAGACCAATCGTTTTTTATTCTGAGGAACAGGATTTTGAGGTGAAAAATCTTCTTTGGTCAATTATCGATGACTTTGGAATTAATATGTCAATTTTTAATAGTGGTAAGATTATGAACAGGGAATCATTTTTTACAGTTCTTTCTTTATTTGAAAAATATATTGCTAGGAAAAATTATCAATATTATGGTGTTAGTGATCTCATTCTAGAAATAGTAAAAGAGGATATCAAAGAGCTATCTAAATATCGCA
>JAQUYR010000012.1 GCA_028691715.1 Bacilli bacterium
TATTGAGCAATCAAAAGAAGCTGATATATGCCTAGTAGTAGGGGACAAGATGAGCAATAATTGTCAATCATTAAAAAAAATTGTTGAAAAAGAAAACAATATCAAAACATATTTGATAGAAAGCCCTATAGACCTAGAAAAAATAGATCTTAAAAATGTGAACGTTGTTGCTGTCACTTCTGGAGCATCAACTCCAAAGGAAATTGTTGATCGCGTGATTCAAAGGTTAAAAGAAATATAATAAATAAAAATCACCTTTTCAGGTGATTTTTTTATGCTCTTAACTGAGCATTGTGTTCTTTAGTTAGTTCTTTTAGTATCTTGTTTACTTTGTTATTGATGATGTCATCTGTTAGTGTTTCAAAAGAAGTGAATGTCATCTTTATAGCTATTGATTTTTCATCTTTACCAATTTTATCTCCACTATAAATATCAAATATTTTCACATCGCTCAAGCCTTTTTTATCAGTTTTCTTGATTGTTGAAACAATAGATGATGCTAAAACATCATTTTTAACAACAATAGCGATATCTCTCTCAACACTAGGTACCTTTGTAATTGCCTTGTAAATTGGAGTGTCATGTTTAATATTAAGAAGACTTTCAATTTTAATCTCAGCAACATAGACACCCTCAAGATCTCTATCCTGAGCATACTTTGGATGTAATTCTCCAATAAAACCTATTTCTTTACCGTTATATAGAATTATAGCTGTTCGTTTAGGATGCATTTCTTTTATATCTTTTTCCAGTGGTAAATAATCCAGTTCTACTCCTAAGGATTTGAATGCAGCATCAACTATTCCCTTGATTAAATAAAAATCAACATTCTCACTTTTACCGCTCCATAAAGTATCAGAAAACTTATTTGCCATAGAAATTGCCAAGACTTCTTCTTCTTTATTTGTCACTAAATTGTAATATACCTTTCCAATCTCGAAAACAGCAATATCCTTCATTTTACGAGCGAAATCATATTCTACAACCTCTAAAATGCTTGGTATGAGTCCCATTCTTAAGCATTTTCTTTCTTTACTTATTGAATTAAGAAGAGAAATCTGCTCACTATTATCATAATGATTATAATCAAATGCTTGATTTTTATCTTCTGATAACAATGAATAGGTGATTATTTCATCAAGTCCTAATCCCAAAAGTGCATGACGAAGCGTTCTTCGATTAGTCTGGTAATCAGTATAAGCTCCTCTTAAAGCTGATTCTGGTAAAGTAAGTGGTAATTTATCATATCCATGTATTCTGCCTATTTCTTCGACCAAATCTGCTTTGATTTTAATATCACTTCGGCGATTTGGCACCTTAACAATGATGTCATCTTCAGATAAAACTTCAAATCTTAACGCCTTAACAATCCTTTCAATCTCTTCACGCTCTACTCTAATACCTAAAACTTTGCTGACATAATCCTCATGGATTGGTATCACTGTGTCTTCTATCTTTTCAACACCAGCAACAGCCTCTTTCTTTAAAACTCTGGCATTAGCTAGTGTTTGTAACAGATAGGAAGCATAATCAAGAGCTAATTTTGTCCGATTAGTATCAACACCACGCTCAAATCTAATAGAAGCCTCGCTGCGAAGTCCTAGTCTGGAAGATGTTGCTCTGATTGATGCTGGATCGAAGATTGCTGCTTCAAGGATCATATTCTTTGTTTCGGTTGTTATTTCGGTATCAAGTCCTCCCATAACACCAGCAATTGCTACTGGTTTTACGCCATCAGTAATCACTAAATCACTATCTTTTAATTCTCTTTCAATTTCATCTAGAGTAACGATTTTTTCATTTTCTTCAGCATTTCTTACTTTTATTATCTTACCCAATTTATCACTGTCAAAAGCGTGTAATGGCTGTCCATATAGCGCCTGAATGTAGTTTGTAATGTCAACTACATTATTTATCGGTCTTACTCCAAAAGCGATTAGACGCGAAGTAAGCCATTCAGGAGATTCCTTTATTTCAATATCTTTATATGCTTTTGCATAGTATAGGCTACATTTTTTTGAAGCAATTGAAACAGCAACATTATCCATTGTTGACTCTTTGTCTTCAAGAACCCGATAGGCCAATTCCTTTAATGGACGATTAAAAATAGCACTTACTTCATATGCCACTCCTAACATACTCATTAAATCTCCTCTATTTGGAGTAATTGACAAATCGATAATCTCATCACTAAAATTCAATGCTTTTAATGGATCATCTCCAGCCTCTACCTCTTTTTCAAAATAATAGATGCCACTTTGATATTTTTCAGGAACATACTTTTTTTCCATTCCCAGTTCCTGTAATGAACATATCATCCCATTTGATTCAACGCCTCTGATTTTGGATTTCTTAATCTTAAAATCCCCTGGTAATACCGCCCCGCTTACCGCAACTATTACATATTGGCCTGATGCAACATTTGGAGCACCACACACAATTTGAAGCACTTCTTTTTTAACATCTACCTGACAAATCGACAGATGATCAGAATCAGGATGTTTTTCCTTTGATAAGACATGCCCAATAACTAAGTTAGTTCCTTCAATAACCTTATCAATTCCTTCAACCTCAGTTGAATACAAACTCAATTTATCTACAAGTTCATTAACAGCTATTCCTGTTAAATCGACTAATTCATTTAACCATTCTAATTTTACTCTCATAATTACCTCCTAAAACTGCCTTAGGAATCTTGGATCATTGATATAAAAATTTCTTATATCATCAATTCCGTGTTTTAACATTGTTATTCTCTCAATTCCAATTCCAAAAGCAAAGCCCTGATATTTTTTAGAATCATAACCCGCCATATCTAGAACATTAGGGTGAACCATTCCTGCTCCCAAGACCTCAATCCAACCATTTCCTTTGCAAAGATTGCAACCAACACCACCACATTTAAAACAAGAAACATCAACCTCAACACTCGGTTCAGTAAATGGAAAATATGAAGGACGAAAACGAACTTTCCTACCATCTCCAAACATTTCTTCAAAAACAGCACTTAGTGTTCCTTTTAAATCCGCCATAGAAATATTTTCACCAACAACTAAGCCTTCTAGTTGCATAAATTGATGAGAATGAGTAGCATCGTCATCATCACGACGATAAACCTTACCTGGGCAGACAATTTTTATCGGTTTTCCTTTTGATTCAAGCATTGTCCTCGCCTGAACTGGAGAGGTGTGTGTTCTTAACAATAGGCTCGGATTAATATAAAATGAATCTTGCATATCGCGTGCTGGATGTCCTTTAGGAAGATTTAACATTTCAAAATTATACAGATCTTCTTCTACTTCTGGTCCCTCAGCAATATTGTAGCCCATACCTAAGAATATTTCTTCTAGTTCCTCTATTGTTTTTGTCAGAATATGCAGATTCCCCACCTTAATATTTTTAGCTGGTAGAGTTACATCGATAGCCTCACTCTCAAGTTTTTTATTAACCTCAGCTAAAGCCAGTACTTCTTGTCTCTTAGCGACTTCTTTTTCAATCATATCCTTAAACTCGTTAATTTTTTGCCCAACTTCCTTTTTAGTATCAGCATTGAACTCACGCATTTTTCCTAAAATTTCCTGTAAAGGACTCTTTTTTCCAAGATATAAAGATTTTGCTTCATATAATTCTTGAATTGTTTTTGCTTCAAGTATTTTTGCTCGTGCTTGATCACGAATTTCAATTAATTTACTGATCATATATTTTCCTCCTAAAATATAAAAAGCCCTTGAAAAATAATTCCAAGGACTGTTAGATACAGCGGTACCACCTCGGTTCGTAAATTTTTTACGCCCCTCTTATATTTTTAACGCTATTATTTGCGGACTTGATTAGAGTCACTCGAAAGATGAATTCGCAATGTTTTTGCCTATGAATTTCCAGTCTATGATTCATATTCCCTGTTAACAAAAAGACTATTTGCTACTACTTCTTTGTCATAGTTTTATTTATAGATAGATTATATCATTATCATTTTCAATTTGCAAGCACTTTTTAAAGGTTGATTTGGATAGTAGAAACCTTTTCTAAAAATGCTTCATCATGCTCAACAAAGATAATTGTCGGTTTATACTCTAACAATAATTTCTCAATTTGAATTCTTGAAAAGATATCAATATAATTTAAAGGTTCATCCCAGATATATAAGTGTGCTTTTTCTGATAAGCTTTTAGCAATCAGAACTTTTTTCTTCTGCCCACTGCTATAATCCTTTAAATCCTTTTCAAATTGATCACGGGTAAAATCCAGTTTTATTAAAATCGTTTTAAATAAACTCTCATCAATATCATTTTTATTTATATATTCCTTTAAATTTCCCTTTAAAAAAGACATATCCTGAGGTACATAGGAAATGATTAAATTACTCCCCCGACCAAAATCACCATTATACCTAATATCATCACCTTTAATCAATTTAAGAATGCTCGATTTACCTGTTCCATTTCTGCCTTTTATCGCTATTCTATCTCCTTCATTAATCATAAAATTGATATTATCACATACCAACCTATTATTATAATATATAGAAACATTGTTTAGATAAACCAAATTGCTTGTGTAATATTGAAGCGGTGAAATCTTTAAACTATCGCTTCTCTCAATATTTTTTAGAAGTTTATTTTTATCCTCGATGGCTTTTGTTTGTAAACTTTCAATATTTTTCGAGCGTTTCATCATTTTCGCAGCCTTGTGACCTATTCTTCCTTTATCTGGTTTTATCCCTGATACCCGAATACCATTTTTTGTTTTTTCTACAGCTGCTGACCACTTTGCTGTTTCAAGTTTGGCTTTATTCAATCTTTTTATATCTTTTTTTAATTTATCATTTTCGCTAATTTCATATTCATCCTGTATTTTTTTATTATAATACCAGGAAGAAAAATTTCCCTTTTGAATTTCAATATTGTTTTTATTAATAGCTATGATATGATCAATTGTATTATCTAAAAATCTCGCATCATGAGAGACAAGAATAAATCCTGTTTTCGAGTTAAGATATTTAGCAACAATCATTCTCGTTTCTAAATCTAAATGATTTGTTGGCTCATCAATCAACAAAAAACTATTTTTTTTGAGAAAAAGTGCCACCAGTAATATTTTAGTCTGCTCTCCTTTACTCAATGTGTTATAAGAACGATAAAGACATTCCTCATTAATTCTAATTTTGGATATTTCTCTTTTTAATTCCCAAAAATCATACTCCCTATTAATATCATTGATGATATCAATAGTCTTTTTTCTAAAATCTTTAATATTAAAAGGAAAGTACTCAAACTCAACAGTTTTATCAATAGTCCCACTATGCTCATACTTTTCCATCAACAGATTAAGAAACGTCGTCTTTCCTCTTCCGTTTCTCCCAACAAATCCCAGTTTCCAATCAGTATCAATTTGAAAAGAAATATTTTCAAAGATATTATCAAAACTTCCAGGATAGCAAAAAGTTAAATTGTTTACATTTATTAATGACATATATTTCCTCCTTATTAAAAAATGTCACAAGAAAGCCAATTCTTGCAACATTAATATCAAAAGGTAGATACCTATATTCACTAATTTATTTAGAAGTTAACTTTCTTGCTTGAGCAAACGAAAAAACCTGGCTTTTGCCAATCGCGTTTACCCTATTAAATTAATTAGCAAGAAATTTTACGCATCTTTTCAACTCCTTCATCATCTATACAAATATTTTAACATTTTTTCCCAAGATGTCAATTACTATAATTCAAACACTTCTTTTTCTTTTAATTCTTTTTTGATAAGATTACCATCTTCATTCTTTAATATGAAAGCTTTTTTGTTTGGATTATCCTTAATTATATAATACTTACCATCCTCTTCAACAAGAGCTGTTTGGTTTTCAAGAGCTATTCCAGATAAATTATCACCCAATATCATATCATCATAACCCCCTCTATCCTGTTCATCATAATGTGGAGAATGTGAAGCCTTTATAAGACCTAGTCCCTTCACGCAAGAATAACTCCAATCTTCCTTCCCAGTGAAAGCCTCACTATCACTATAGCCATAAATAAACCAACAAATCGAACCAGCGCTTATTCCCGATAAAACCGTTCCTCTCAGATAGGCTTTTTTAAGATAGTTATTGATATTAAGCTCTTGCCATTTTTTCATCATGGTTAAGGTATCGCCACCACCAACATAAATTATATTGCTATTTACAATCAGGCTTTCTATTTCTTGATCATTATATTTTTCTGCCATTAAATTAAGTGAGGAAACTTGACATCCCTTGTCACCAAAATAATTCTTTATTAAATCAATGTATCCGCAAGCATCATTACTAGCTGTTGGGATGAATAACAATCTTGGATTTTTCTCTTTACAAAGACTAACAATAAAATTGTCAATTGAATTGGTTTCATTTTGTCTTAACTCACCGCCACCTATTGCTACTATTTTACCCATATATTTATCTCCTTTTCATTATTGTACTCTTAAAAATGATTTTAAACAATATATAATTAATTTATCTCTTCCTTTAAAATAAGTTTTATGATAATATTATAGTACAAAATTGTTTAGGAGGTAAATATATGAGTTACTATATTCCTTATGTTATTGAACGCACTTCGATGGGAGAACGCTCATATGACATATATTCAAGATTATTACAGGATAGAATTGTCCTGTTAAGTGGAGAAATAGATGATGGCTTAGCATCTTCAATCGTTGCTCAACTTTTATTTCTGGCAGCCGAAGATCCTAAAAAGGATATCTATTTATATATCAATTCTCCAGGAGGAAGTATTACAGCCGGAATGGCAATCTATGATACCATGAATTTTATCACTCCCCATGTCTCAACAATTTGTATAGGTATGGCCGCCTCTATGGCTGCATTTCTCTTAGCAGCAGGAAAGAAAGGCAAACGCTATGCTCTTCCAAATAGTGAGATATTGATCCATCAACCAATGGGAGGTGCTCAAGGGCAAGCGACTGAAATCCAAATTGTTGCTGAACACATCCAAAAAGTTAAGGAAAGAATGAATATCATCTTATCAGAAAAAACAGGAAAATCCGTTGAACAGATTAAACTCGATACTGAAAGAGATAAATATATGTTCTCTGAGGAAGCCAAAAATTATGGCTTAATCGACGAGGTTATGGCTAAACAAGACTTGAAATAAAAAAGTAGTTAAGGTGTTCGCCTTAACTACTTTTTACTTTAAGAAAGCTTTTTTTACTCTATCCCAAAAGATAGTATCTCTTTTAGAGATTATATTTACAAATTTATCAGATAAACGAATATCGATTTCTTCAACATCCTTAAAATTATATTCTCTACCATCAATACTCAAATATATATTTTTTGATTCATTAGTTTTTAAGGTCAATAAAGTTCCCTTGCTGAGAATTATTGGTGAAGAGATAGCATTATAAACAGTATTGTTCAAAGCAGCAAATTCTGTTAATTGAAAGGCTTCAATAGCAGGATCAAGAATACTTCCCCCAAGTGATTTATTGAAGGCGGTAGATCCTGTTGGAGGTGAAACTAACATTCCTGTTCCTCTGAACATTTCAAAAGTTTTACCATTTATACATACTTCAATTATTTGTGTATGAATGGGATTTATTAGAGAAACTTCATTAACAGCATACCCTTTTTCTTCTTTTTCTTTATTTCTGATAGTAAATTCCAATAAGCGATACTTGTTTTCCTTGCATTCTTTTTGGGCAACCATTGCCACAGCTTTTTCAAATTCATCATACTCAAAATCAGTAAAGAAACCGAGATTACCAGTTTTGATGCCTATGAACTTTACCTCATCAATAATATTCATATATTTGTGGATAGCTCCGAGCATTGTTCCATCACCACCAAAAGAAAAGACCAAATCTGGTTGTTTTTCATCATACTCCAGAAAAGATAATTTTTCTTTCAATTTTTCTTCATATTTTCCATAAAAAACATACTTCATAATATCACCATTTTTTCATATTACCCAAGAAAATTTCTAAATCATCTAAAGAATACTCTTCACCTCGAGTATTCTCAACTTCAGTTTCTTCAACTGCTTGTTTTATCTTAGACATTTCCTCATCAAGGCTAGCTGCTACCTCAGCAATTTTTACCAGACGCTCTTTAACAGGGTCAGGAATATTTCTAAAATATTTATATTTAAGAGAATGTTCAATGCTCGCCCATAAGTGCATTGCATGAGTTCTAATCTGGAATTCTATATTAATTGGGATCTGCCCTTCAATTGTTTCAACATAATATTTTGCAATGACATGAAGTGAACGATATCCACTAGGTTTCGGATTCTTTATATAATCCTTTACCAGAAACACTTCAACATCTTTTCGACTACAAAGCAATTCATAAACCTTGTAGACATCTTCAATATATTTACAAGTGATTCTAATACCAGCAATATCGTAAATTTCTTCTGGTATCTTAGTCAATTGGATATCCAATCGCTCCGCCTTTTCTAAAATACTTGATAAAGCCTTCACCCTTCCGGAAACTATTTCAATAGGGCTGCGTTCTCCCTTTAAAATATACTCCTTTTTTATTGCTTCTAGTTTAATAATAAATCCACCAACAGCCAATTCATAAGGTAATAAAAAACTCTTCCAATCTGAAATTTGATTCATATTTTCCTTCCTTCTTTGTATGCATTTATATTTTATCATAAACTATAAAATAAAAAAAGAAAAAAACTATTGATTTTTATATCTATTTATGTATAATATAATAGAATTTACAAAATTGGAGGATACAATGCAAAAAGCTGTTGAAGTAGAATTTAAAACCCTTCTTACTAAAGAAGAATACGATCGTCTTATGGAACAATTCAAAGGAAATCGTATGGATTTACAAACAAATCATTACTTTGACACTTCTCGTTTTTCATTGAAAGCTCTTGATGCTTCTTTACGAGTCAGGGAAAGGGACAGTTTAGAATTAACATTAAAAAGAAAAAAAGGATATATAATTCAGGAATTTAATTTACCAATAAACAAAGAGATTTTTGAGGAAATTAAATCAACAGGAATTCTTCCTGAAGGTGAGTTAAGAAATGAAGTTGCCAGCCTTGTTGGTGATCAAAAAGTAAATAATTTTTTGAGCCTTTCAACACTTAGAATGTTTTTCACATATAAAAATGGAATTTTATTCATTGATAAAAGCCATTACCTAGGTATTACTGATTATGAATTGGAGTATGAAGCCAAGAGTTATCATGCTGGAAAAAAGGAATTTGTTCAAATAATTGGTGATTTAGGCTTGCAATATAAAAAGTCAGAAAAAAAAGTTAAGCGCGCTTATAACGCATATAAGAGAATTAATTAAAGAATATAATTGTTGTAAACCATAAAGTGTTGACAAATAAATGAGTTTGTTAACACCTTTTTATTACAATTGTAGTTTAAATGTGATTTAAAAAATTAAATAAAACTTTAAAATCATTACTCTACTTTTTGATGTAAATTAAATTATTACATTGAGTCATATATATCGTAACAGAACCAAATAATAATTTTCTAGCCTTCCATAAATAAAATTAGCATAGAATTAGTAACAAAATCATAAACTTGAAAACTTATCTCAAAATAAACATAAAAATGTTAAATATAGTACAATCAAGACACCTTACATTTCTTCATACTTTTAAACAAACCAAATTATAAGCTATAACATTTAAAAATTGATGAACCGAGTAAGGAACACCAATAGATAATGTAAATATTTTATACCATAATTTAGATACGAAATTAGCCTCAATTAGAACATAAAAGTAATTTATATTTTATAAAAAGATAACTACAATGGCTTTCTCCACACAAGAAGTAGAAAAAACATTATATAAAATAAAATTCCCCTTTTTATCTTCAAGAAACTATTATATTTTTAAGTTTAAAATATTCCCTACATCTGTAGAAATAAGATACTTTTTTCTCTTATTTATTAAAGACTAGATTACAATACCAAAATCTAAAATATCAAGAATTTTTAAACCACAGAATTAGTTACAATTTGAGTTTTTTATTTTAGATATTTCTTTAATGTATGGACAATCTTTTTCGTCAAAACAATGAAAACACTCTCTGTTTCTTATCTCTAAAGGTAAAAAAAGTGTAATATCGTCATCATTGTATCCAACTTGTATTTCATTATCTGCAACAATGATTGGACGACGCAGAATATTTGGGTTTTCTATAATAAAATCTACTAGTTCTCCGATTTTCATATTATCAACCTGTAAATTTTTTTCTCTAAATACTTTAGAGCGAGTAGAAATTATATCGTCAAACCCATTTTCGCTTCTCATAACTATTTTTAAAATATCTTCTCTTGTCAGTTTAGTGTTTAATATATTTTTCTCAATATATTGAATATTATAATCTTTAAAATATTTTTTTACTTTTCTACAAGATGCGCAGCTAGGTGATGTGTATACTTTTAACATGGATATTCTCCTTTTCTATTATCTTATTTTAACAATTTACTTTTTCTTAATTATTAAAGATTTAAGCTAAATTAACATGTAAGATTACTGCTATAATAAAATTGGGAATTGATGCAAAAAATGGAGTTAACATAATGTATTTAGGAAAAAGATGTTTTTCTCTTTCCTTAAGATAATTGTAATAATCTAGTTTGGGCTTTTTTGTTGAAAACATAAGGAAAAAGGACTTTAATCCATAGGTTAACGGTGCCATAATATTCTTGTTTGCCATTAAAATCATCCACCCAATAAAAAATAATATGAATCCAGAAAAATAAAAAGCATTACAATAAGCTAATTTAGTATAAGATTGTTGCCAATTCAAAGCAAAATAAACTAGTAAAAAAGATAAAATAAGAGAAGTAACTATTATTAAAAAAATTAATTTAATCTTTGTTCTTCTGTTATTTTTTTTATTGTCGATCAATATTTTTAAATCTGTTTTGTTAGAATTTGAAGAATCATTCATAAGCGCCCTCCAAAGCAAATATCTATGTATATTATTATACTATTTTTTAGTTGAGAAGTAAACATATCAGAATAAAATCACATGAAATATCTAATCTTAATAAAATTAATTCTTATATTGCTGTTTAAAGGCATTATTTTGATTATTTCCTTAAAAATATAACAATTTTTTATTTAAAATATTCAACACATAAGTAAACAATGTTGATTTTTATCACATATCTTTAATATAAACTATTACATTTAAATTTTCTTAGTAGTTAAGGAATCTTGACAAGTTAAGCTAATTTGTGATAAAGATATTCATTAAGGCACCTTTAAACATCTCAAGTTGATATATAATCATACAATTAAACTTTATATGATAATTATAAAAATACAAAAAAGACATTATTTATTACTTTCATTAATAAATAATGTCACCGATTTAATTTAATAAAAAAGAAGAAGAAAATTTATTTTTCATAAATTAGTTATTTCTTTGATGATATCAACAGCATATTTATAATATCTATTTGGATAATACTCATTAGAGTGTAAAAAATATAATTCTGCTTCATTTTCAATGTAACCACAATTAATATTTATAAGGTAATTGTCTCCTTCTTTATATGAAATAATTCGATCTAATTCTTTTTTTATGTCTTCACTAAAGTTGTTGTATTTCTTAAATTGCATTATTATTTGCTTATTTAAATGATACTCTTTCTCGTATATCGCCCATAGTTTTTTTAATTCATCTTCAATTTGATCAGTATAGGCATCAAGTTCTTGTTTTTTTATAATAGTAACAATCTCAATTAAGGATGTGCTAATAAATGTTTTTTTTGATAAACTTTTTTCTATTTTAAAATAAATTGTTACATTTGAGTTATTAACAAATAATTGATAATTGTGTTTTTCTAAAAATTTAAGCCAATTATTATCAAATTTACAATTTGTTTTTATGCTTCCTACACTCTTTTTCAGTAATTCTTGATATCTTTGCTGCATATCATAAAATGTAATTTTAGTTTTACAAAAAAATAGCATGAAAAGCAAATAAACTAGTAGAAAAAAAACAACAAGCGAAGTAATAATTTCTTTTATTTCCAAAAGATACATTAGTATCACAATTCCTATACTTATAAATAAAGAAAACCAAACTAAAAGCAAATAATAGACCTTTTTTCTAAAATACTTTTTATTCAATTTACTTATTCTCCCATTTTGCATATAAAGTGACATTTTGTACTACAAATTCCCATTCCATAGTCTCACTATTATAGGAGATTGCTTTTCCTAAAAATATATCTCCATTAATATATTCATATCCCCAATTGCCATTTTCTGAACCATCTTCAATAAACCAACCAGCAAATTTTTTTGTTTCAGTATCAGGTAGTAATGGAAAGTTTATTTCTGATGCATACTTTATTGTATATGTTTTGGGATTAGAAACTCCATCCAGTAATGAACGAAATCTCACAGTATATTCTTTATTATCAAATAAAGCATATAGCAATAGATCGTTGCTATAACCATTTGTTGTCTTTATAATTTTATCACCAACATGATATTTTTCAACCGGCGTTAATATCCATCCTAAAAAAATACTACCGTTTCGATCAGCCTTAGGAAGAATTATAGACTGTAAAACACTATAACTATAAATTGGTTCATCAATTAACTCTCCACCAGCATCATCAAAAATATACTCTATTTTTAAATCAATCATTTCCCACTTTGAATAAAGTACTACCGATTGAGTTACGATATCTTTTTCAAAATCCCATTTATTTTCAGTTGACTTTTCCTTATACCAACCTAAGAAATTTGCTCCTGGGGCAGTTGGATCATCTGGTTTTGAAACTAAATCTCCATATTTTACGTTTCTAATGGGGTCAATTCGTGATGATTCTACGTTTGTCGTATCCAATCCAGTGTAAAAAATAACAATAAATGAATCATTATATGTTTTTTTATCTTGACATCCTAACAATATAAAAGTAGTTATCAAAATAAGGAATAATGTCATGGTTTTTTTAATCTTCATCATTACCACCTATTTCTTTTTTCATATCTAACAATTCTTTTTTATTTGCAAAAACAAAATGGTTCTTTTTAATTTCAAAAAACTCTGGTTTGTCTTCTGAATAATCATGACTCAATGGTGAATAAGAAATTCTTTTCCTCTTTTTTTCAGAATCAGGATCAGGATGTGGAATAGCTGAAAGAAGAGATTTTGTATAACTGTGCAGTGGATGCTTAAACAATTCTTCAGATGATGCTAATTCTACAATTTTTCCGAAATACATCACCGCAATTCTATCACAAAAAAATTTTACAATGGATAAATCATGAGCAATAAATAAAATAGTCAGATCTAATTTTTCTCTAAGTTCACTCAATAAGTTGATAACTTGGGCTTTAATAGAAACATCAAGTGCAGAAATAGGCTCGTCAGCAATAATAATACTTGGTTTCATAATCAAGGCACGAGCAATTCCTATTCTTTGACGCTGGCCACCACTAAATTCATGTGGATATCTTGAAATATATTCTGGAGCCAAACCGACTAACTCTAAAGCTTCTATAACCTTTTTCCTAATGAGTTCTTTATCTTTTTCACCAGCAATAATTAGACCCTCAGATATTATTTCTTGGACAGTCATACGTGGATTCAAACTAGAAATCGGATCCTGAAAAATCATCTGCATATTCAAAACATTTTTCTTCGCTTCTTCAGAGTTGTTCTGATGTTTAGATTCTCTAATTATATTTTTACTATGATTTACAAATTTTTTATAATCAATTTGAATTTTTATTAATTTTTCACGATCAATTTTTTTGCTAGAATTAATTTTTAATAATTCATCTCTGCGATGCCTAGATAATTCTTGAATTTGATTTTCAATCTTATCAATCTCAAAATTTACTCTTTTTTTTGCTTTTAGACTATTCTCTTTGATGTTTTTATAATTAGGTTTACTCAATCTTTCAACAAAATCATTATGTTTCTGGTTTAATTCTGATTTTTTAAATAAATAATCCTTCTTTAACTGGTTTAATTGCAATTTGCAATCATTATCAGATAACAAATTTTTACTTCTTTTTTCAATTTTCGGCAAAAAATCTTCTGACGCCATCTTTATTTTTTTATTATAGTCTTCTGAAAGTCTAGTTTTATGTTGGCTTTTTGCTTCTTTTGAAAGAGCAGCACTCTCGTTAATACCATCCATTTTTTTATTAAAAGCTATCTTCATTCCTTTTAGTAAATGATTATATTCTATAAGATATTCATTTTTAGTTTGTTTTATTATATTATCTTTATTTACTTTGAATTCAAACGATATTTTTTCAATATCAACTTTTAATTGATTTTTTGCTTCAAATAAAGAATTATTATATGTAGAGATTTCTGATTTTATTATGCCAACTTCTTTTTCATATTGTAGTTTTAACGATTTAATTTTGTTTATCAATGCTGCTCTTTGATTATTAAACTCCTCATTCAATTTGTATACATCATAGCGGTATTGATTTAGTTTTAATATTTTAAAAAAGTGCTCCTTTTTTTCTTTTTTTAATAACCGATAAGTGCTATCACTACCTGAAGCAATAATTTTTCCGTTTAATTTTACAGTACCATTTGTTGGTTTATACAATCGCAAAATAGTTCTCCCCGTTGTGGTCTTTCCACATCCAGATTCACCAACTAATCCAAAAACTTCTTTTTTATAGACATCAAAACTTATATTGTCAACAGCTTTTACCTTTAACTTATTTTTACCGACGCCTACTTTAAAATATTCTTCTAGGTTAGATACCTCTAAAACTTTAGTTTCATAATCTACATATTTACTCATCTTAGTTTGCCTCTATTCTTTTTGACTTCTAATACTGCTGAAGGTAGTATTACCTTTGGTGCATTTGGATGTAATAACCAAGTTGCTGCATAATGAGTATCAGAAATTTTAAACATAGGTGGTTCTTGATCTAAATCTATTTCCATTGCATATTTATTTCTAGGAGCAAATGCATCTCCAACTGGAGGATAAATCATATTGGGTGGGGTTCCACCTATTGCATCTAAAGTTTCACTAGTTGCTAAGCTAGGCATGCTGGATAACAGAGCCCATGTATATGGATGCCTTGGATCATAGAATACATCATCAGATGTCCCGATTTCAACAATTTTTCCAGCATACATTACTGCTATTCTATCCGCAACATTAGCTACAACACCTAAATCATGAGTAATAAAAATAACACTCAAATTTCTTTCTTTTTTTAATCTATTTATCAAATCTAAAATTTGTGCTTGTATAGTAACATCAAGTGCTGTAGTTGGTTCATCGCAAATTAATATTTCAGCATTATTTGCTAAAGCTATGGCTATAACTATTCTTTGTCTCATACCACCAGAAAATTGAAATGGATATTGATGATATCTTTTTTCTGGTTCTGGTATCCCTACTTCAGCCATTAGTTGAATCGCTCTTTCTTTAGCTATTTTTTTTGGCATTTTTAATTTTATAACCAATGTTTCAGTAATCTGTTTTCCTATTTTTACGATTGGATTAAGGCTACTCATAGGATCTTGAAAAATCATCGAGATTTTTGAACCTCTAATTTCATGAAAAATTTCTTCTGGAACTTGTAATAAATCTCTTTGAGCATATAATATTTGCCCATCTTCCACTATAGAATTTCCTGCTAAAAGCCCTATTATTGCTCTGCTTGTTACACTTTTTCCACTGCCTGATTCACCAACGATCGCAAGTGTTTCCCCCTTATATAAATCAAAAGAAACGCCTCTTATTGCTTGTAAAATACCATATTGTGTTTTAAATGATATTCTTAAATCTTTCACTGATAATATTATTTCTCTTTCGTTTTGGTCCATTATTCAGTACCTCTCAAACTTGGGTTAAATGCATCTCTCAACCCATTGCCAAATAAATTAAACGCTATCATTAAAACGGAAATATATACTGCTGGGAAAACAAGAGTATGAGGATAATTTTGCATTACTTGTTGTCCTTGTTCAAGTAACATTCCTACACTAGTAGCGTTAGAATAATTTATAATCCCTAGATAAGAATAACTTGCTTCTGTAAAAACAAAACTTGGAATGGCCAAAGCAAAACTTGTAACCATATATCCAATTGCATTTGGAAAGATATGTTTAAACATTATGCGAGAATCTTTAGCACCTAATGTTTTAGCAGCTAAAATATATTCCCGATTTTTAAACCTATAAAATTGCATTCTTGACATTGAATAAGAGCCTATCCATCCTGTAAGTGTAAATGCTGTTACAATAACCCACATAGCAGATCCATATCTAATTATCAGTAATGTTAAAACTGCCATAAATGGTATTCCACCGAGGATTTCCACAAATCTATCAAAAATTAAGTCGAATACTCCACCATAATATCCAGCAATGGCACCTAAAGTTAATCCAATAATTGAGTTTATTATTACAACTGATAAAGCCATAATTAACGAAATCCTTGCCCCGCTCCAAAGTAATGTGAACAAATCCTTTCCCTCAATATTAGTTCCAAACCAAAAATATGTGTCTTCGGGATCTTGATCTAGAGCATATCTAAAAAAATCAACTCTTACGGTATACGTTTTTCCATCTTCCGATACTGAAAGAACATCTATTATAATATTCCTAGCCAATGCATCTTCGAATTCAGATTTAGAAAATATTTTTTTAACACTATCATAAGAATTATTTTCATCAAGAACACTATAGATGTAGTCGACGTACCTATACATATCAACTTTAACTTTTAATTCATAAACATCTGCATATAAAATATCGTTTTCTGGATCATCATCTACTAATTCTTCTGGAATACCATCCAATATTATATCTTTTCCATATTGTGAATTGTATAATGTAAGCAAAAAATTTTTACCTTTGGTAATACTTTTTTCGCCATTAAAAATCCCTAAATGCTCTACAAGTGGAATTTTAGGTGGTAAATATCCTAATTTATATTTATCAGCAGAGTTTTCTGGCTCATTATATACTTTCATATATGGTCCTACTAATACAAGAAAGAATAAAACACAGATGATTACAAATGCTACAACCGAAGCCCTATTCTTCTTGAAGCGATTCCAAGCATCATGATAATATCCAATTTCTTTAGTCTCTAATGCCACATCAGTAATAACTACATTTTCATCATTTATCAATATTAATTTACTTTTGTCAATATTAGGTATGTTCATTATAATTTTCCACTTCCTACTCTCATTCTTGGATCTAATATTGTATAACTTAAATCAGCAAGAATACTAGATGTTAATCCAATAAATTCATAAAAAACCATATCCAGCAATAATAATGGGTAATCTTTATTATTGAATGCATACAGATAAATTTTTCCTGCTCCGTCTACTCTAAATATTTGTTCTAGAATAATGGAACCAGAGAGTAATCCTAAAAATCCTAAGAATATGGCTGGTGCAAAAGGAACAAGAGCATTCTTTAATGCATGCCTAAACGTTGCTTGTCTTTGGCTTAGACCTTTAGAACGGGCAAGTAGCATATAGTCCTGAGTCAATTGTTCTGTTAGTTCAGCACGAATACTTCGTGCCCACCCAGCAATACCACCTAAAATCATTACAATACTCGGTAGTATATATGACGCAATTCCTTTCCAAAAGTTTTGGGCAAATTCACTTGCAGTGGCAACAAATGGTGGAGTGTTTACCCAATGTAATTGCCATCCAAAAACTAATTGTGCTAAAACAGCTACAACAAATGTTGGAACAGAAATAAAAATCATAATTCCAATAGAAATAACATTATCTGTTAATTTATTTTTATGGAGTGCTGCGATAATTCCTAAAAAAATTCCCAGAGGAACTGTAATTAGATATGGTATTAATTGGAATTTAATAGTTGTTGGAATTTTACTAAAGAGAATTAGACTTACGTCCATTCTTTGAGTTTGAGAATATCCGAAGCTGCCTGTTTTTATTATGTTACTTATCCAAATATAGAATTGGACAACAATAGGTTTATCTCTTCCTTCCTTATAATATTGAATCCAATAATTTGCATCATCTCCCATTATTGGAGGTTTATGAAAATCTGGTAAAAGATGGATAATTAGGAAGAATAAAAATACCACTACAAAAAAGGTAATTATCATTAATCCAAATCTCTTAAAAAAGTACTTTAGCATAATAATTAACTGTTCCTTTCTAAATTATAAAAATACGTAATAAAATAATTAATAAATTCATTTTAAATTTAAAATTTTTTATAATTTCTGTAATAATTAAATTTAATTATTATCATTATTTTTCAATTTTATATAAAGATAAATTGAAGAGGCAGTTTTATGCTGCCTCTATCAATTAAAATTATTTCATAATTCTTATTTCAAAACAGGTAGTTCCCCTTTATTGAAAATCCGAATCTGTTGATAAATGCCAATATCTTGATTGACCCCATTCCATAATATTATGGTATGCTGGCCATTCACAAACAACATTTGATGCATAAACTACTGAACTTGCGCGTCCTGCAGTTGGTACTAATGGAACATATTCAAGAATTATTCTATCAAATACTCTTGTGACTGTATTCCTATCTGCAACATCTCCATCATATTGAGGGGCTAATCCTGCCCATATAAATGTACACTCAAGACCAAAATTGAACAATATATCTAAATTACCAAAGAAATAGCCATCATTAGCTTGCAACACTTCCCAAAGTGCCCATAATGTTCCGCTGTCTGTTTCTTCATTAAATCGATCAGTTACAGTTTTCAAATAATTCCAAGTATTTCTTAAATCAATCTTATGGCTTTCGTCAATAATAAATGCACTTGCTGGAATTCCTAACTCTTCAGTTGTATTAAATCCAAATTGATCCCCATAAGTTTCTCGAAATTTCAAGCCAACAATCGGTAACATAACACTCAAATTTGTAACAGAACCAGTACCAACACCAGTTAGTGTAATGTCGAATTCATGCGAGTCTTGTTTGTCGCTTGAAACCTCTGTTGAAACTCTATTTACTACAAATTTAAGTTTATCAGCACCAAATAGTGTTTCATAGTGAGATATAATATAATTATCAATTCTTTCGCTTTCAGCGCCTTCTGAGGATAAATAACTCAATGTAATTGGGCCAGAGTTCCCAGCAGCAATCCATTCTGAATAAGCAGAATTAAATAAGTCTTTTGCTTTATCTGGATCAAATCCATAAGTATTATAATCAATTCCTAAATCTGCTAACATTGCAGCATATTCTGGCGTGTTTACATACCATTCTTCATCATTATCATATTGTGTTGCATTTGAACTATATACCAACAAAGTAGGTACGTTTGGTGCATAAATTGTGCTAGTATATTCAGTTCTATTAAATCCAAAGAAGAATGCTTGTCTAAATTTTACATCCTTAATTGCATCTGCAGTCGAAGAATTCTGACCTGTATATTCTGTTACATTAAACATTAAGTATTGTGGATATCCATTATAATAACTCTTTCTGTTTGGATTTTCTAAATAAGTACTAAAATATGTTTGATTTAAACCTGTAAGACTTAATTTACCATCCGCAAAAGCCTGCATTCTTGAATCAACACTTGGATAGAATTCAAATGAAATGGCTTTATAATTATAATATTTTTGCATAACAGAATTATAGTTTTTATTAAAAACCATCTTTTGGTTTGTGTCCCAAGTTTTCAATACATAAGGCCCATAACTAATTGCTGGTGCAACACTTGTTCCGTATGTTGAATTTGTTCCACTCTCATCTAAACTAGCCTCATAAGCAGTTGGATTAACTAGTGTAAAGTTAGCATTTGCCATAGCAGCAGAATGAGAAATTGGTACTTCATAAGTCATTTCAAATGTAAAATTATCGATAACTTTAAATCCAACAGCGTCTTGCGAAACCTCTGGCCAAAAATCACCTTTTTGTCCAGAATAATATGGATTTAATTCAATATCTGCTTTAATATCATAGCCAGTAATTGTTCCTTCGCCAAAATCAATACCCAAAGGATATACCTGATTGTCTCCTACGGTTAAACCCAAGCTGTTGAATTGATCTTCACTTAAAAAGACTGTATTACCCGGATTACTAAACGGCCAAGAGCCAATATATTGTTCTCCAAGTGAATTGTTTTCACCAAGATATCTAGTAATTTTTGCATATCCATAGTCACCAGCTAAATCACCATCAGTTTCACCTAAGCCAATTTCAGTTCCTTGCAAAAAATAAGATCTGGCTCCAACAACTTTCATTCCCGTACTTCTGTCAGCAGATGGATAATATGATGAAGCTCTATAATTATTTTGAACAGGATCTATATATTGGAAATATGTGTAATAATAATCATTTGCTGTAACTTGTGTTCCGTCTTCCCAATAAACATCTTGTCTCAAATTATAACGATATGTATAAGAAGAAATTTCCCTTGAAATTGCTTCACTATAATCACCATTTTGATCAGTACCATCTTCTCCATCGAAATCACCACCAACAGCGATTGGAAAATTTGCTGCTCCATAAAGAACATTTTTTCTTAATAAAGACCCTATGTTAGAATCATTTATGGATGAAAAATCACCTTTTTTAGTTGCCAATCCATCTGTAATAGCTTGTTCCCAATCTACATCAGTACCAAACAATGGAGTTGACAAATATGCCATTAATGATCCTTCATGTTCCCAATGATATGTTAATGGATTTAAAATTGGATCGCTTGTTAATTCAGTGAATGAATTTCTATAAGTTTCTCCATCAGACCAATCAACTGCTTTTGAATCTGTTGGAATCCAATATGCATAAAGTTGAGTTGTTTCGGTTACAGTTAATGGAAATGATACAGCTTCTGGTTCTAACCAAGTAGATCCTGGTTTTCCATAAAACCAACCCCCAAAAATAAAGTTTGTTCTTGTTGGTGCTGTGGGTTCTTCTACACTTTCACCAATAACTACGTATTTTGGAGCTACAGTAGCATTGGTTTTTGTGTTAAATCTAACGATAATTTCTTGAGTCCACCCAGCATAAAGTGTAATATCTCCTTCAATTTCTTTTGAAAAATCAAATAAAGTGTCCTCTGTAGCTGTGGCTGTAGTATACCAGCCAGTAAAACTCAAGCGCGTGTTTTCATCCATACTAACTTTGGTTGGATCTGTTGGTTCTTCAATTGTTGATCCAACTTTAGTAGTAATTGCAGCAACCTCACTACCACCTTGAGAATCAAAAGTTACAATAGCATCTTTAGCTTTACATCCAGTCATAAGCAAAATAGACACTAAAAAAATAACAAAAATTAACGACTTCTTTAACATTCTTTTCTTCTCCTATTCTTTAAATTAAAATGGTTTTCATAACTATGGCTATAAAGAAAGCAAACTTTTTGTACTAATTTAATTAAAAAACACTATAACTTTATTTAAAATAATTATATTTTAAAATAGTGTATGGACTACTATCTTGAAAATATCAACGTGTTTAATGATATGTTTCAAATTTAAAATAAATGCCAATAAAAACTAAAGTAAGCTTTCTTTATAGTCATAATTATCCTCGTCCACAAAATTGCTTATCAAACATTACAATTTGATTGACCTTATTATACATGTTTTATATTCAAAAGTCAATATTTTTTTAATGTAAGCGATTGTATGGACAAAAACTATTTACCTGATAAATTAGCAGATAAATCAAATATATCCAAATCACTTTATGCTCAAACAGGTTTTTAACCGTTTTTTGTTCCGTTTATTCCCCAAACAGCCGCATAATCTTCATAAACTTGGGCGATTATTGGCCAAGATGCATCTCCAGTTTCAAGATAAATTGTGTGGAATAGTTCATCACTATAATATACTCCCATTTCATCTTTGAAATTAGCTTTAATATCCATCAATTGAGCACAACTGAAGTAATACATTAAATAGTTTGTTGGTACTTCAACATAGAAATAATATATTTCTTCAAAATCATCTAGGCTAACAGTATCACCGCTAGACCATTTGTATCTACCACTAGTTACATCATCCATGGTTAAGCCATAACCATCTATAATTTCTTCAATACCCCATCCCTCATAGTTAACGCCGATATCTATTCTACAGGCGCTCAATGAGCTAAGAGGATCAAGTAAGAACATTTGTTGCATTCCATAATTTTCAACAACATATTTTGGACAATAGTTTTCAACATAAACAGCCCAAGCTTCAGAATATCCTGTATAACTGATCACTTTACGAATATTATGAGATTCAGTATTCTTAAAGTAAATATTCTGGAACATATGACCAGGCCAGCCCTCATGAGTGATTGTTGTAAACATATAATCGCCAACTTCACTGAAATCAGGTGGATTTATGTATATAACTTCGGATGTATTAGCATCGATAGGTGATGTTAAATAGAAGGCTGGTGAAGAATTTTCTTGCATTGCTTCAGCTACTTCTTTAATAACAATATCCTTACCGAATACTAAATCAACAGGAAGGCTAGGGAAGTCATCAACAACAGCTTCCTGAAGGAATGGAATTACTCCATATAATGATGCATAATAATCAATCTTATTATCTTCATCATAAACAATCAAACCAGCATCTTCCATTAAATTACCACTATATTCTGGATAATATGTTGAATACTCATCATATTCAGCAATTTTTGCCTCAATATAGGTAATCAATTCTGGTATTGTCATATCTGATCCGCATTTACGTTGGAACATGATCTCATAATATTGTTTTCCTGCTTCGGTATTACATAAAGCTCCAGTCAATGAATCATCATTAGATGCCTTCAGTTGTAACAAATTAGTCTTTAACCAACGATATGCTTCAACAAAGTTTTCATTAACATATTTAGCATTCAAAACTTTATATTCTTCTGCTTCTGCTTCAGTCAAGAAATCATATGTTCCTATTCTTTCATTGAAAACAGTAATTAAGTAATTTTCCTCAGTGGTATTAATAAAAGCATCACATTGGTCAATTACTAAATCGATAACAAAGTCAGTCATCGGATTTCCTTTACCCTCAGTAATTTTTGCCATTTCAAATGAGAATAAGGCTTCAAAATCACTTTGAACTGTAATTAAATATTGGAAATAATTTTCGATATCCTTTTTGTTATCAAATCTATATTCAGCAATTATTGAAGGAAGTTGTGCTTGATATCCTAAATAACTTCCAAGTTGAGTACCATAATAGAAATAAATATTTTCTCCATCCTCAGTAAAGTCAAAATAATTCAGTGACCTGTCAATGTAATCTAAAACCACATCATAAACCAATTTTTGAGAAGTAGATAAACTGTTTCTATCAAAAGCAGTCAATAGGTTTCTCTTAGCAACCACTTCATTATAATAATCAATTTCGGCCTCTGGGCTCATATCATACTCAGTTGTAGCTACAACTGGAGCATTTGCTAAATTAGTTCCATACTTGATGTCAAACGCTTCAACATCATAGATTAAATAGTTGATATCAAAAGGAGAATCTCCAAGATAATACAAGAACATCTCATCTAAAAATTGATTGAATGCCTCATTATCAACTTCTCCAGTTGGTCTTTGATAGGTGTGCTCTACTTTAACATAAGAAACATCAGAATCTTTTGTTATATAAAGAGCTTCTCCATCCTCAAAGTATACTGGTAAAATATTTTCAAACTTCATTTCATGGCCGATTGCCAATTCGCTTAAAGTGATAAAAACTTTTTGACTAAATGCATCATCTTCATCTTTTGGAACAATTACTTTAACAATATTAGTTCCATCAGTAACCTCAAAGACTACATTCTTATCATCGTCAAATATTGTTGGTTTACTAGAAACTGTGACATTTGATAGATCTATATACTTATAGATTGATGCTGTTATTTGACTATTATCAAGAGCTGTAAAATCGGTATTTTGTAGACTACTTTCATTTCCGGTAGCAATTATACCGCTTAGACTCTTTATACCAGCAGCACCATTAACTGTTGTTTTAACTCCACTGATGATTATTTCTTTTCCGGTTGATAGGAAGGAATCTGCAGCCGAAATCGTAGATGCTGTTGAAGCAACAGCTGTTGTTGCGATACTGCTATCATAGATATATAGTGTTGTTCCCAAATAATATGTACAATAGGCTTTCACAACAACCATTTCGCCATCTGGGACAAGGCTTAATGATGAAATATCAATATACTTATCAGAAGGTACATCAATATTTACATTACAACTCAAACCACCATATGATACCTTTATTTCATGTTCACCTTTAATATAAAGATTTATATAGTCACTACCGCTAATCATTCTTAGAGTGATTGGAGCAGACTTAACTTCACCAGTTGAATATACCATATTGACAAGAATGTTTTTGTAATAAAAAATATCTTCAGCATAAGCTGCTAAAACACTATCTTGATCTACTTCCAAAGAAACTAAAACCGATGTTGGGACATTGATATAAAAAGTGGCTGTTGCTCCTTGGTAGTTAACAGCAACAATTTGTTCACCAGTAGTTCTTAGCTTAGCAAGATTTTCCTCAGTCAGCATTTCTTCTGTCAGTGGTATTTCTTCTTCATCATTATTAGAATAGATTACTTTAATGATGATATCTTCCAAATTGAAAATATCTTTTTTCTGAGCTTCAGTGACACTATCAGTATCAACAACTATTCCAACAACTGTTGTTTCAGGAATAACGAAAGTCACTGTTGTTTGTAATCCTTCATATTCAAACTCTAATACATATGTTCCTGGGGTAACTAATTGATCAATATCCCCTTCAATAATCATTTCACTGGTTACCGCAACTTCTTCGCTATCGCCATTCTTATAAGCTAAAGTCAAAGTAAGTTCGCTAATCTCAACTTTTCCATCCTCTACAGCACTAGCAACAATCGCATCAGAAATGCTGATGGATTCTGCTTTTTGACTACAACCAGATAAAAAAGTTACAAAACATAAAATTAGTATTGTAAAGAGTAATTTTACTATCCTCTTCATTCAATTTCTCCTTAATTTAGTGTTAGCATATTTTAACGCTTTTTTTCGTCTTTTTCAATATGAAAACGCTTCGACTGCAGATGCACGCCTTGTTTTTCACGCATTAAGCGCTTTCATTGAATATATACAGTCTAAATTATATCAAATCTATTTAGATAATGCAAACTATTAAACTTGATTTTAAAATTTAAGAAGTGTATAATACTTGATATAGATTATATTATATGGAGGTCCTAATTATGAATATCGTATTGTCTGGAATTAAGCCTACAGGAATACCAACTTTAGGTAACTATTTAGGAGCATTAAAAAACTTTGTAAAACTACAAAAAGAAATGACTGATTACGAATTTTTCATTTTTGTGGCCGATCTACACGCTATTACTGTTCCCCAAGAACAAAAAGCATTGAGACAAAACATCAAAAACGTTGCTGCATTATATCTAGCTTGTGGGCTTGAACCCGAAAGACTAGTTCTGTTTTTACAATCAGAAGTTGATGCTCATGTAAAATTAGGATACGTTATGCAATCAATCTGTTATATGGGTGAACTGGAAAGAATGACTCAGTATAAGGATAAAGTAGCAAAACAAGTACAAGGCGTGACATCAGCATTATTTACTTATCCCGCTTTAATGGCAGCTGATATTTTGCTTTATGATGCTAAATATGTCCCTGTTGGTGATGATCAAAAACAACACTTAGAATTGACAAGAGATTTAGGAATCCGTTTTAACAATCGTTTTGGTGAAACATTCGTCATCCCTGAGCTATTGATGACTAAGAAGGGATCACGTATAATGGATCTTCAAGATCCAACTAAAAAAATGGATAAGAG
>JAQUYR010000083.1 GCA_028691715.1 Bacilli bacterium
TACACGACGCTCTTCCGATCTGATATCAACTGATCTATTTATTAGAGGAATGTTGCTACTGGATGCAACAACATAGGTGATATCTTTATTTTTCCTAGCGGCTTTTTCAATAGCAAATTTTGAGATATCAATGCCATAAAAAGTTCCGTTGAATTGAGAAAAAAGGCTGTTCAGATAAAAACCTGTTCCACAACCACAATCAAGAATAACTGGGTTGATAAAATTTATCTTGGTAGAGATTAAATCTGCTAATGGCTGATAATATCCAGCTTCTAGAAAATTATTTCTGGCGTTAATCATGAGTTTATTATCGCCTGCTTTAGGATGAGATAATAAAAGATTAACATAATTATATTTCGATATGTCATAGGAATGATTATTCTCACATCGATAGATGTTGTTTTCTTTTTGCAATTGCTTTTTGCATTTTGGACAGATCAGCATAATTGTTTCCTCTTTTAAAATTATATCACAAATTATTGTAAAAGAAAAGACCACTATAGTGGTCAAAAAATATTTTAATAACTCATGATTATAGGAATAATCATTGGTTTACGTTCAGTTTTTTCATAAATATAAGTGGTTAATTCACTAGTTATCATGTTTTTAACAAAGTTAGAATTAAACTTTTTAGTGCTGGAATAGTATTTATCATACAATTCACAAGCTTTTGTTTTAATGCTGCTAACCAATTCTTCTGAATTTTTCATATAGATGAATCCCCGGGAAACAACACTAGGAGCTAATCTTTGCTTGTAATCTTCATCTGTAGTGAAGATGACTGTTAGCATTCCATCATCGGATAATATCTTTCTTTCCTTGATAATATTGTTATCAACATTGCAATTGTTGGAATCGATATAGATATTTCCAGAAGCAACGGCATAATGGGAAAATACTTTCTTTTCAGAAAAAGTGAGAACTTGACCATTTTCTAGCAGAAAACAATTTTCTGGGTTTACACCTGTATCAATAGCTAGTTCAATATGTCGCTGTTGCATTGTATACTCTCCATGAATTGGAGCAAAATACTTAGGTTTCGTCAAAGCTAGCATTATCTCTAATTCGGTTTCACTAGCATGCCCAGAGGTATGAGTATCGCTTAGGGGACTGTTAACAATTACATTTGCTCCTGCTCGATAAAGCTTATTGATTGTCCTATTGATGCTTTCCTGATTGCCGGGAATGGCTGATGAGGAAAAGATTATGGTATCACCAGGAATTATTTTGATGTGTTTATGTGAACCATCGGCAATTCTTGATAAAGCAGCTAAGGGTTCTCCCTGGCTACCAGTACTCAAAATAGTGATATTTTCTGGTGGTAATGAAGGGAATTCCTTGGCTCCAATAAAAGTGCCATTTGGAGCTTTGATGTAGTTCATCTTCTGAGCTACATTAACAGTTTTTTCCATGCTTCGGCCGAAGACAATAACTTTTCTTTTAACACCAACACTAGCCTCAACAATCTGTTGAACTCGGTGAACATTTGAAGCAAAAGTCGAGATTAGAATTCTTCCCTTAATATTAGAAAAAATCGATTTAATCGAATCCCCTATTTTTCTTTCAGAGACAGAAAATTTACTGACATTTGCATTGGTACTATCAGATAGCAGGCACAAAACTCCTTCTTTGGCATAAGTGGTTAATTTTCCGTAATCGGTATGCCCAGAAATTGGAGATAAATCGATTTTAAAATCTCCAGTATGAAGAATGTATCCCAATCTTGTCTTAATAGCAATACCAGATGAATCAGGAATGCTATGGTTTGTTTTGAAAAAAGAAATCTCAAAATTTTTGAATTTAAAAACGGAATCATTGGTATATTCAACTAGATTGATAGAAATATTATTATGCTCTGACATTTTATTCTTAATTAAACTGACAGCTAAACCGCAAGCATATACCTTTGGTATTTTAACATTGTTTAATAAATAAGGGATGCCGCCGATATGATCTTCATGGCCATGGGTAATAAAAAGCCCAATGATTTTGTTTTCGTTGGCCTTTAAATATGTATAATCGGGGATTATATAGTCAACACCATAAGCATTATCGGGAAACAATATTCCTGAATCAATAATAATGATTTCACTATTGCACTCTATAACATACATATTCTTTCCAATTTCGCCTAAACCACCAAGGGCAAAAACCTTAATATTGTCATCATTGAAGCTTTCAATAATGGGTAGTTGGGTTGTTTTTATGTTTTTCACGAATATCCTCCTTTCTCATAAAATTTTATTTTATATATTATACATCTATTATACACAATTAAGCAATAAAAATAAAGAATAAAACGGTTTTAGTTTCAGCACTGTTTAAATATTGTCATAATAATAAAAATGTGATAAAATTAATCACCAAGACATTTATTTTGAATTTAAACGGTTAAAAACTATCAGAAAATTAAAAGAAAGAAGAAAAAACAATGGTCTATCTAATTGCAATTCCTATTTTAATGTTAATCAGTATGTCTATCTATATGTATTATCATTTTCGTGTAAAAAAGGAAATTAATCTCCTGCTTAAATTAATAACTAGTTTTTGGTTTGTGCTTTTAGGAATCGTAGCAATCTTTTTAAAGGAAAGTGGTAATGTTAATTATTGCATAATGATGTTTGCTGGATTGATAAGTGGCTTTATTGGTGATGCCATTTTAGGCCTAAAAGGAGTTTTCCCCGAAAGGAAGAAGATATTTTTTTGTTTAGGGCTGATAATGTTTTTTGTTGGGCATGTTTTTTATTCCCGTGTTTTTTTTGAATTCAGCTCATATCCCAATTATATATATTTCTTTATTGCTTTAGTGTTGACAGTTTTAATAATAATACTACTAGAAATCACTCATGTAGAGCTGGGAAAACTAAAATTTCCCAACTATGCATATATCTACATATCATCGTTTTTATTAACAACAGCGATACTAGGTATCGTTAATGGCTATTCAATAGGGAAGTTGATTGCTTTAATCGGAGTTCTGAGCTTTGTCCTTTCGGATTTCCTTTTAAGCTATTTGTACTTTAAAAAAATTGCTTTCCCTAAATTTAAGGTTTTAAAATATATCAATATAATAACTTATTACAGTGGGCAAATACTTTTAGCCTTAAGTATATATTTTCTTTTGTAAATAAAAGACCTCAGAAGAGGTCTTTTTTATATTAATTTTTTTTATCGCTATCAGAAGAATCTTCTTTTTTCAGAATAACTGGATGAGAATTTTCAGGGATGAAGAAAGGATTTTCTTTATTAATCCGGTCAAAAAACATTTTTCCATACAAATGATCATACTCATGTTGAAAGACTACAGCAAGATAACCTTCGAGTTTAAGAGTGGTCTTAGTCATCTCATTGGTTTCAAAATCATATAGATAAACGGAAGCCTTTATTTTTTTAGGCCTATGAACTAAACCCTTAACCTCCCGATCAACAGAAAGGCAGCCTTCACCACCTTCTAAATATGTTAATTCTTCTGAGTGTGAAATTATTTTTGGATTAATCACACAATAATGATGGAATTCACCCTTTTCATCGTAAGCAATAATGACAAACATTTGCTTTAAAACATCGATTTGGGGAGCTGCTAAGCCAACACCTGGACGAATGTTATATTTTTCGAGCATCTCATCATCATAGCTATTCCATAAATACTCGTCTAGTTTTGATAGTGTTTCTAAGTCTTCTTCCGATATTGGTAGTTCAACTGGAATAGACTTCTTTCTTAGATCTAAATTCTCTTCTTTTATTATATCTTTATACAACAACATAAATGTTTACCTCTTTTATTATTATAGCATACTTTTTAATTAATTTCAAATGAATTTGCTTGGAATCATTTTATCTATAGGTTATATCTCTATTTTATTTGAAATATCTTTTAATAAATGGTAGAATATATTAAGGTGATAATATGGAACAAGATTATAAGATTGATTATGAAATGTTTACAGCGATGGAAATAACAAAAATAATTAATTTTTTTATTCTGATCGAGAAAACAAAACATAAAAAAATCAGTAAAGAAGAGATGGTATCTAAATACCGCGAATATCAAGGAATCCTGAATAATAAGGCTCTGGAAAAGCAATATGATAAAATGCTATATGATAGAATAAAAATATCAATATATCAGACAATGAAGAATTATTTATAAAGTGATGGATTTGATATTATGAGACTAGATAAATATGTATCCATGGTTTTAGGAATCACTAGGAATGAAGCCAGACAGAGTATTAAAAGCGGAGCTGTAAAAATAGAGTTTAAAAATAACCTTAAAAACGATGATTCCATCAATGAAATCACGGATGTTGTCTACTATAATGGTAAAAAGCTTGAATATATTAAGTATATCTATATTATGTTAAATAAACCTCAAGGATATTTATCGGCTACTTTTGACAAATCATCTCCAATTGTAGTGGATTTAGTCAAGGAGTATCAGAACTATAATCTCGCTATGGTTGGTAGATTGGATAAAGATACTGAAGGATTATTTCTATTGACAAACGATGGGAAGTTTGCTCATAATTTAACTTCTCCTAAAAAGGATTTGTTTAAGAAGTATTATGTTGAGATAAATGGTAGTTGGAGTCAAGATGATATCACTATTTTTGAAGAGGGATTAGAAATCTATGATGGTAATAAAAACCTCTTTAAGACTAAACCAGCTATTCTTGAAATATTGGATGATGATAAAGCCTATATTTCAATCAGTGAGGGTAAATATCACCAAATTAAAAAAATGTGTTTGAAGGTTGGTAAAGAAGTAAAATATTTAAAAAGAATAGCTATTGGAAGTTTATGTTTAGATGAGAAATTGGCTTTGGGAGAGTATCGTCTATTGACCGTTGAAGAAATAGAAAAATTAAAAAACCAAAAATAAAACTCTCCACTTTATGTGAAGAGTTTTTTTAATCAAAACCAGTTAAAGAAGGAGAAAGAAGTAGCTTTTAGTAGCCATGATAAGATGGTTCCAACAATTGCTCCAAATAAAACCATTTTGGAATTTCTTGGTTTTTCTTTCCCCCAGACAATAGCGAGAATAAATCCGATTAGTCCAAAAAACAAACCAAATATAAACCATCCAAAAGAGCCACTATCATTCATCATAGATTTTCTATTGTAACTATATTCTTTATTTTCTTCGAAATTTTTATAATTAGGACTTACTGTCTTGTTATTTACTGTTTGGTTACTGTTTTTATTATTCTTTCCACAGTTACAACAAACATCAAATCCTTCTTCTAATTCTGAACCACAATACTTACAATATCTTTTCATGCTTACCACCTTT
>JAQUYR010000084.1 GCA_028691715.1 Bacilli bacterium
AGGTAATCTCATATTTGAGGTTACCTCTTTTTTTATACCAAAGTAAATATATCTAAAGCTCTTAATGCTTTCATATAAGGACTTTTCCCCCGAAACTCCTTATCTAAAACTCTACTAATAAGCTTTCGAACTCCACGGATAAGCTTTCCAACTATTTTAACTTGATTTAAATCTTGCTGAGATGTACATCTCAGCATCCCTCAGATGTACATCTCAACACTGCTCAGATGTACATCTCAACACTGCTCAGATGTACATCTCAGAAATCTAAGATGTACATTCCAACAATATTAAGATATATATCTGCGTTATACTCAAATATACATTTGAATGAGATTTAAATCAAGTAAAAATAGTTTGAAAGCTTATCATTAGAGTTTGAAAGCTAATCCTTGGAGTTGTAAAGCTTATTAAATTGTATGAAAAGCTAATCAAATTGAGTGAAGACAACAATAAAAAGTATTAATAATTAAAAAACAAACAGTTATGTCATATCATTATGGAGCCAGAAAAAAGAAGTTCAAGAACAAAGAAGGAGTTTTTGAAGAAGCCTATTATGCCGTATCCAAATCCACAAGAATCGTTGAAATCAAAGAGTTGGCAGACCTACTTGCCTATCGTTCATCCCTAACTCCGGGCGATATTTATTCCACACTAATAGGACTTTCAGCCCTGACAAAAGAGATGTTAAGAGATGGCTACAAAGTAAAGCTTGATGGAATAGGAGTGTTTGGAGTAGCCATAACCAGCAAAGGCTTTGCAACAGAAAAAGAATTAGACCCCAAGAAAGTAAAGTTCTCAAAAGTAAGTTACCGAGCCGACAAAGCCTTAGTTCAAGAACTTAAGACAATGAAATACGTTAAAGAACTACCCCCACCCAAAGGTTATGTAAGTAAGAGAATAAAGGAAGAAGAGTAAAATAGAGGAAAACAATTTCAAAAGAATATATCTTTTAATGGAAAGTAAAAAATATTTTCCTTTTTGTTTGTTTTATAAAAATAAAGCTATACATTTGCAACAATTATTGAATATTAATCATGATAAAATTCTTGCATGTATTATTTTCAAAGACTAATAATAAACTTCTATTATTAGCAACCCTTTCAAGTTTAAATCTATTACTCTTGCAATATACTTATGTAAATATGATTAATAGTATGTATGTATGTATGTATGTATGTATGTATGTATGTATGTATGTATGTATGTATGTATGTATGTATGTATGTATGTATGTATGGGATATTCTATTTATGCAAGAACAAATTCGTTTGACTTAGGTTTTCAGACAAAGCAAAAAGTCTCTTTTATCTTATCTGAAAACCTATAACCGTTTTTAAATCAAAAGAGCAATTTTTTCTTTAAAAATTTAAAACAAAACAAATGAAAAAAATAAATAATATAATTGCAATCGCAATAATAGCAATATTTGCAGTTGCATGTACAGATGAAAATGATTATGGAACTAATCAGATAAATCAAAAAACATTAGTTCAAGATGGAGGAATATATTCATCTTATGAAGATAAGATATTTACTGATGATCAACTTTCAGCCTTGTTATCTGAATTTAACAATGCATTAAATGATAAAGATGTAATAATGCCAGATTATGATATTTCTACAGCATTAACTAATATGGAGTTTCATTTTAATTATGGTATAGTAGTAAAGATGCCTTTTAATAAAAATGCAGAGCCATACGATAAATTAACCTTTTCTTTTAACGTGCCAATTGAAAATAATATTATTAAAGGTACAGCATTAAAGAATGCTTATATTAGTTTTGTAAATGGTATTGTCAGACAAATGGAAGGTAAAAATTTGGAAATATCCGACTTATATGTAAAAGATGTTTCATCAACCTTAGTAACATTTGAATTGGAAATGGAACCACTACGTGTGCCATTTGGAGCAGACGATGCTACAATGCCAGCCTTTAAAAGGATAAAAGATCTTAACTCTGTAAGTATACCAGCTAATGTAACTTCAAGATGGGATAATCTCCCTTCATGGAGCTTATGTAATGGTATCGGAGTTCCATGTGATCCTAACTATGAAAGAGGAGCTTATGAAATAGTTGTTCATGATAACTCTTTTGAAAGATGGCCATCGAACTATTTTAATTCTCGAAGAGGAATGCTTGTTTATGGACATCTAAGAGGAAATCATGGAGAAGTAAATATTGGAGCAATACATATTGTTAATCCAGGAAGTCCTGTGGTATGGAATAGCGACCAAATTGAATATTTTGTTAAGGGTTCAATTGTTGCCGCAAATAGTTGCAACTCACGTGCTCAGTGGGGTTGGGTAGTATATAATTATTCTTCTGTCGTTTGTTTCTCAAAAGAGGTAGATATATACAATGCAACTAAAGATAAATACCAATTAAGAGTACAAGATGTTAGAACTGCCACATTGAGTTTACTTGATTTGAGCTTTCTGTATATGTCTGCTCTCACTTCTCCAATTCTATAATTAGGTTAATTTATTAGGGGTTGATATATGTTAGCCCCTAATTTAAATATAAAAGATATGAAAAAAATATTACTATTTATTCTATTGTTAATAGGAAGCATTAGCGTAAAATCACAAACCTTTACCGAGATTTATCGTGGTGATTATTATAAAATTAAGGGAATTTCGAATGAGAGAAACAATATGTTACATGTTTATAAAAATCATGATGATGATAATATTTTTATTAAATCTTATGGTTATCCTTCAGATACTATTAATTGTTTTTTGATTGATGATGCATTGAATGTTGAAAAGAAATTTGAATTTTACAATAGTTTTATTTTGCCAGATTTTTGTATCTTAAATCATAAAATATATAGTTTTAGAGGAGATATTGTGTGGACGAATTATTATTATGTTGATAACCTTTGGTTATTAATGTATGATAGTATTGAAAATAGGCTTCATAAGGATACTATAATGAGATTTGATGATGATACACTAAAGTGGACAAATGGTAAGGAATGGCTTCTTTCGGATAGGAATATATTAGTTTCTTTTGAAAGCTACCCAAAAATAGGAGGAGAGTCCGTCGCAACAAAACTAATAAAGATAGACACTATGGGTAATGTCTTAAATACAAAAATTTTCTATCATAAATGTCTAACAGTTGATTTTGGAGAAATGCCAAATCATTATATGTATGCAATTAATGGCTCAACAATGGGTTTGCAGCTAATGCAAGAACATTGTGCTGTTTACTATCTCAACAAAGAAACTTTAGAAATAGAGGATAGTATAAAAGGATATGATGTTCAGCAGCTAACCCCAATAAACGATTCTTTATTTGTATTTACCTTTTTTGGAGGATCAGGATATTCAACTTTTGATTCTATGTCCGTTTTTACTTTGATGAATGTAAACACAAAAAGGATAACCCCTGTGCAGTCAAGAAAACCAGGAGGATTTGGACAACCTCCATTTTTTTATACATATTCCGACTATTCACTTATAGACTTTCGAACCACAGATTCAATTTATGCAGCATATATTGTAAGGAACAGTTTTGAGGACTATAATGATGCAAATATAGAATTTACCAATTTTAATATCAATGGAGATACCAACTTTACTTTTAAAATAAATTATGATAATGGTATTTTTAAGCAAATACAAGGAGTTAAGGCAACAAAAGATGGAGGAGTTATTATAGCTGCATTATCTGATGAAGATGATGCTTGGTTAATTAAGTTTAAACCAACAGGCTTAATAAGTTTAACTAATGTTGAAACAGGAGAAAGAGAAACAATAACAGTTTATCCAAATCCTGCAAAAGACTTTATAAATGTAGATATTGAAGCAACCAATTTTAAACAAAGTGAAATAGAGTTATTTGATATGCAAGGAAAATTAGTTAAGAAAGCAAATCTAAATTCAAAGAAAGAAAACAGGATTGATGTTTCTAATCTTAATTCTGGAGCTTATACTTATAATGTGATGCTTAATGGCAAAACGATAAGCGGGAAAGTAATTATTGAGAAGTAATTTAAATATAAAAGCTATGAAAAAAAGATTATTATTTATTCTATTATCAATTATTATTAGTCTAAGTTGCAAAGCCCAAGCGTTCGAACAAGTTTATAGAAACGATAAATATAAAGTAATAAACATAGATCATGGAGATCATAATATACTTGATGTTATAAATAATTATGATGAAGAAGAATTTTACATTCGCTCATATAGCTATCCTTCAGATACAGTTACTTATTTTTTGATTGATGACGCGCTGAATATAATTAGAGTAGATACGTTTAATTCTCTTTTTGGTATTGATTATAAGTTAAATAACAAAATGTATTGTTTTTCTACAAGTTTTATTGGAAATTACGAATACTATGATAACTTATTTATGTATCGTCGTGATAGTTTGGGTGCATTAATTTCCAAGGATACATTAATTCATTTTTCCGAAGATACAATAAAATGGGCAGGAATAGTGCTTCGTTCAATAATGCTTGAGGATAAAAATTTTATTGTTTTACTCTCAAGTAAGAACTCAGATGCGGCTAAACTCATTAAAGTCGATACATTGGGAAATATATTAAATATTAAAACATTTTATCATAAAAACTTTGACCTTGATTTATGTGAGATGAAAGATAATTTAATATTTGCTATAAATGGAGCAGCATCTGTTACAAGGTTTAAAGATGATTGTTATTTATATTATTTGAATAAGGAAACATTTGAAATAGAGGATAGCATAAAAGGATATTATCCCGCCAATATGACTAGGATTAATGATTCAATACTTGTTTTTACATTTTTCTTTGGACAAGATATAATAGGTCAGTCAGGAGATAGTGTATTAAGCATAAACCTATTTAATGTTAATAGTAAATCTTTAATAAATGTTGAGCCAGAATTAATTGAAGGAGTAGAAAATGATATATTTATTGATTTCTATGGAACAGAAACAATAAGAATAATAGATTTTGTTAATACAGATTCCATCTATATATGTTATTATGTTAGCAATTGGGATTGGTCATATGGAGCATTGGAATTGCGCAACTTTAACTTAAATGGAGATACTAATTTTATTTATAGAATAAGCTTTCAAGACACTACCTTTAAACAAATTCAAGGAATAAAGGCGACACAAGATGGAGGTGTTATTATTGCAGCCTATTCTGCCAAATCAGGATATTCTGGGCCTCTTAATGCCTGGTTAATTAAATTTAAACCAACAGGCTTAATAAGTTTAACTAA
>JAQUYR010000001.1:0-16392 GCA_028691715.1 Bacilli bacterium
GAGATGTATGGATAGTTAAAGTTTTCTGGGAAATCAAAGCCAAACAATCGTCCTAAACCGATAGCCATATCACTATACCCCGAAAAATCAAAATATATTTGCAACATAAAACCTATGGCAAATAGCCAATACAAGACGACTGTTTTATCATCTGTTACCGAAAACATTTCCCCTATTTCTGCTAAAGTATTCGCTATTATAACCTTTTTGGATAGTCCAATAATAAATCTTTTACTGCCTGAATATATATTTTCCCAGGTTACCTTTCGCTTACTTAATTGCTCTTCTATGGTTGTATATCTGACAATAGGACCAGCTATCAACTGGGGGAAGAGTGACACATATGTTGCGAAATTTAAAAAACTCTTTTGAACTTGAGCTTTTCCCCGATATAAATCAATCGTATAGCTGAGTATTTGAAAAGTATAAAAACTAATTCCGATTGGAAGGGCTAATTTAAGTAATCCTAAGTCTGTTTTTAATAAAAGATTGATGTTTTCAACAAAGAAATCAGCATACTTAAAAAAGCCTAAAGTTCCAATGCCAAAAATAATTGATGATACTAGAATGATTTTGGCCCATTTTGTACCTTGATACTTGTTGATAAGTAAACCATGGATATATCCCGATAATGAAGAGGCTATCATCAGTATCGAATATATTGGTTCCCCAACAAAATAAAAAATTAAGCTTGCAATAAGCAAGACAAAATTTTTCCCTTTATTTGGAGTGATAAAATATACTATTAAAACAACCGGTAAAAAATAATATAAAAAACTTATACTAGAAAAGAGCACGTTGTTTCAGCCTTATTGGGGATTATTCTTCATTTAATGCTAGAAAAGCATTATGAATTGCCTCTCCTTGATTGTTAGACATTATCAAAATGATGACATCACCAATATTATCAACAATCACTTTATCCTTATCAACACCAACACAAATCCACTTCCATGGATCAACATTCTCTAGAATGTCAGCTTTTGCCTTTTCAATATCTACACCTTCCTTAACTCTGACTAAACATACAGAATAAGCCGATGTACTCCAGTTTGATTCAGAAGCAATAGCCTCTTCAAAGTCGATTTCTGTTCCCAAAAACCTAGTAACATTCTCACTATTAATCTCAATTACAATCAAATTAGGAATGGTGTTTTCTTTAAAAGAGTCTGGGTATTCTCCGTTTTCATAAATTTTATCGAGAATATCTTCCAATGATCCCTCTAAATTTTTTTCTTTTTTAGCACAAGCGCTAACTCCAAAAGTCATCGCTAAGGCAACAACTAAAAATAATAACTTTTTCATTTTTCTTCTCCTTTAAGACTTCATTTGTTATTTTGAATAACCACTCTATAAACAAAGTATCCCTTCTTTTTTCTAGTGAGTTCGTTTAAAATTTTAATCAAACTATCTCAAATTAAAAAAAGATCTATCTATCCGATAGATCCTGTCATCTCTAATTTTATTAATTGATTTAATTCTACAGCATATTCCATTGGTAATTCCTTTGAAAATGGCTCAATAAATCCCATTACAATCATCTCCAACGCCTGAGCTTCAGTCAATCCCCGGCTCATCAAGTAGAACATTTGCTCTTCACTTACCTTTGAGACCGTCGCCTCATGTTCAATTCTAGCTTTCTGATTTTGAACAAAATTGAAAGGAATTGTATCGCTTCTCGATAAATCATCGAGGATTATCGTATCACACTCGACATGACTTCTGGCATTAATTGCCTTAGGAGCATGGCGAACAGTTCCTCGATAATTAACCTGACCTCCTCCTCGGCAAATTGATTTCGAGATAATCGTACTAGTAGTATTCGGCGCTAGATGTATCATCTTTGCACCAGTATCCTGAATTTGTCCCTTACCAGCAAAGGCAATTGAAATGGTCGTTCCCTTTGCCCCAACACCATTTAAAATACAAGCAGGATATTTCATATTGAGACCAGAACCAATGTTACCATCAATCCACTCCATATGAGCATACGATTCACATATTGCTCTTTTAGTTACTAGATTAACGATATTATTTGACCAGTTTTGAACTGTAGAATAGCGACAATATCCCTTGTCCTTGACATATATCTCAACAATCGCTGCATGAAGAGAATCCTTTGAATATATTGGTGCCGTACAGCCTTCAACATAATTTAGGCTGGCTTCTTCATCAACAATTATTAATGTTCTCTCAAACTGTCCCATTTGTTCAGTATTGATGCGAAAATATGATTGCAGTGGCTTCTCAACTTTTACTCCTTTTGGAACATAGATGAATGAACCACCACTCCAAACAGCAGTATTCAGGGCTGCATACTTATTATCGCTGTAGGGAACAACTTTTCCAAAATACTCTTTAACAATCTCTGGATATTTTCTTACTGCTGTATCAGTATCACAGAACAACACTCCAAGCTTTTCAAGTTCCTCAAGAGTATTGTGATAAACGACCTCTGATTCAAACTGACTAGAAACTCCACCTAAATACTTTCTTTCGGCTTCAGGAATCCCTAGCTTATCAAAAGTATCTTTAATCTCTTCAGGGACATCTTCCCAATTATTCTCAACATTTTGGCTTGATTTAATATAATATGTATATTCATTAAAATCTAAAAAATCCAGATTAGGTCCGAAATTTGGCTGTGGCATAGAAATAAATTTGTCATAGGCCTTGATTCGATAATCTCTCATCCAATCTGGCTCTTTCTTATAACTAGATATTGCCTTAACAACTTCCAAACTCAATCCCTTACCCGTATTAAAAACATCTTTAGTCTCTGTTTTAAAACCGTACTTGTAATCGCCAACAATTTTATCAATTTTATTATTCTTCATCTGGTTCACCATTGAGTATTTTTTCTAAAGCTTTCCAGGAAACAGTAGCACACTTTATTCGTGCTGGAAACTTTGATACTCCCTCATAGACTAAGGCTTCCTCAAGATCCTCTTCATCATCAATCTTTTCACCCTTGATCATCCTATAATATTTCTGGATTAATCCCTTTGCTTCATCAACACTCTTGCCCTTTAAAACTTCTGATAGAACGCTTGCTGAGGAACAACAAATAGAGCAGCCACTCCCTTGATGATTTATTTCCTTGATAATTCCATTTTCTATTTTTGCTTCAATAGTTATATCATCACCACAAGAGGGATTTTTAATATGGACATGAGGGTATCCCTTAAGGCCTTTATTGCGAGGATTTTTATAATGGTCCATTATTACTTGGCGATATAAATTTTCAATATCATTATTCATTTTTTTCACCTACAAATCTATTGAAGAACTCAACAGCCTCCTTAGCTGTTTGAACAAACACATCAGCATCATGTAAATCATTATAAATATAAAATGATCCCCTTAATGTACCTGTAGTTTTTAACCATTTTGTAATCAATTGAGCACAGTGATGACCAGCCCTCAAAGCGACATCCTTATTATCAAAAATAGTTGCGGCATCATGAGGATGAACACCTTCAATATTGAAGGAAATAATCGGTGTTTCTGCTGTTTCATTATAGATAATAATTCCCTTTATTTTCTTCAATTTTTCCAAAGCATATTCCTTTAATTTCATTGTATGCTCATGAATAGCATCAAAACCAAAGCCAGATAATATATCAACAGCTTCACCAAGGCCAATAACCTCAGCAATAGCTGGTGTTCCTACTTCGAATCGATAGGGAATATCTTTCACTTTAACATCATTTAAAGTTACTTCTTCATTCATATCTCCACCATACTCTAAAGGATCAAGTTTATTCAATATCTTAGCTTTACCATACAACACTCCTATTCCCATAGGACCCAGCATTTTATGTCCAGAAAAGGCTAAGAAATCAACATCCAACGCCTTAACATCAACCTTCATATGAGTAACCGCCTGGGCAGCATCAACAATTACAACAGCCTTATTTTCATGAGCTAACTTTATGATCTTTTCAATTGGAGTGATGTAACCCATAACATTAGAAACATATGTTAATGCAACTACTTTGACCTTATCGCTTAAAATACTTTTAAAAGAATCAACAGTGATTCTTCCCTCTTCATTTAAAGGTATGTACTTCAAAATTGCTTTCTTTTTCTGGCACAACCTCATCCATGGTAAAACTGAGCTATGATGTTCTAATTCAGAGGTGATGACAACATCCCCCTCTTGAAGATATTTTTCTCCATATGTCAATGCTATTAAATTTAAAGCATTTGAAGCATTTTTTGTAAAGATTACTTCTTCAAAATTAGAATTAATGAATCGTGCTATTTTTTCACGGGCGATATCATATTCATCAGAAGCCTTATAACTAAGTTTATAGACTCCCCGATGAACATTGACTCCGTATTGAGTATAATATTCTTCCATTTTAACAAGTGTTCTTTGTGGTTTCAAACTTGTTGCGCAAGAATCCAAATATACTAAATCAGGATTCTTATCATATATGGGAAACATCTTTCTAATTTTATTAACATCTAACATTCTTACCACCTCTTATATATGTTTACTACTCCAGTATTTGATGTAATTCTGGAATTTTTCATCTTTAATTTCCATCAAGAATGGATTGATAAATCCCTCTACTATCAATGTCTCGCTCGCTTCTTTGGTCAAACCACGGCTCATCAAATAATACAATTCTTCTTCATCTATTGCTCCAATCGATGCTCCATGAGAAGCTAGGCAATCAAATTCATCGATTTGTAACCAGGGATTAGCACTAATCATCGATTTTGCATCCAGTAATAATCCTTTAACCTTCTGCCACAAATTGGTGTTTTTAGCACCTTTTTGAATAATACCATTAGTATTGACATTGAGCAGGGATTTTCCCTGACATATAGCATAATTTGTCATTTTAGATGTTGTATTCTTGATTTGATGGTGTAAATCATATTTATAATTCTGAGTTTTTTCACTGCTGTTTATGATTACATTTATGCTATCATTGATAGCTCCTTCGCCTTTTAAATAGATATCTTGCTTCGATATCACTTCTCCATTAAAAAGAGTGATGCTCTTGTTCTTTATCACAGAATTATCCTCTAAATAAATCTTAACATTAGTCTTTATCTCTTTAGAATCATCATTTTTTTCAAAATTCAAATAGTCCAGACAAGAATTCTCGTGACAGACCACCATAGTATTAATGGTGACATCGCCTTTGACACTATAATAGATTTCTTCTATTTTCACTTCTTTATCCTTAGCAATATCGATACTTATGTTGGTATCACGATTAATGAAATGTATTAATTTCAAAGAAACATTCTCTGCAAAATTAAGACTATCAGCCATAAAAGAACTATAAACTATATTACCATTTTCTAGAACTATATATTTTTCATCATTCTCTAGGATGTCTTCTCTAATTCTTTCTAAATCCATTATCTACTCCTTTGTACTCTTGAAAGCACAACTTCCCAGTACAGCATGAGCCTTTTTATTTACTTCCTCGTCTTCAATACCTAGTTCTTCCTTAATCCAGTCATAACCTTCTTCATCGATTTTGGATATCAATTCCTTACCTCCTGATTTGACTATTTTTCCGTTCATAATGATATGAACATAATCAACATCAAGATAATCTAAGAGCCTTTGATAATGAGTTATTACAATTGCTCCAAAATCAGCACTGCGCATATTATTTATATTTTCCCCTACAATTCTTAAGGCATCAACATCAAGTCCAGAATCTATTTCATCAAGTATAGCAAAGTTTGGTTTTAACATCTTCATCTGCAATATCTCATTACGTTTTTTTTCTCCACCAGAAAAACCCTCATTTAAGTATCGATGTGGCAAATCACTGCGCATCTTCAAATCCCCAACAGCCTTGTCAAATTGTTTAATGAATTTAAACAAAGAAATGTGCTCTCCCTCAGCTAATCTAGCTTGCATAGCTGTTTTAATAAAATCAGAATTGGTTATTCCACTGATTTCATTGGGATATTGCATCGCTAAGAAGATTCCTTTCCTGCTTCTTTCATCAACACTCATCTTCAAAACATCTTCACCATCTAAAGTGATTGATCCTGCGGTTGTCTGATATTTATAATGACCCATGATAACTGATGCCAATGTGCTCTTTCCTGTTCCATTGGGTCCCATTATGGCATGAATTTCTCCGGTATTGACTTTTAAATCTATTCCCTTTAAAATCTCTTTCTCTTCAACTCTAGCGTGTAAATTTTTTATTTCTAATGTTCTCATATTATTCACCAAATACTCCTTTATATATATATCCTAATTCACTAACATTCTGATTAAAGACAAAAACGTCTTTCAATCCGCTTGATATATAGATGTTATAGTTATCGTTATCCTTCACTACATAAATTGCATCTAATCCCTTTGTTTCCTCAACAATCTTCATTCCCTTTTCTAAACCCAAAGCGAATAATGTTGTACTCAAACCATCAGCCTCTATGGAAGAGGTTGTGATGACACTGACACTGACAACTTCATTGGCAAAGGGAAATCCTGTTCTTGGGTCGAGGATATGATGATATCTATTACCATTTTTATCCATGACATATTTTTCATAAATTCCTGAGGTTACTATCGTCTTGTTGCTCAAATAAAGTTGTCCATAATAGTATTTCTTTTCTTCCTTTGAATAATTATATTCATCAATATATGGGGTTTGCATAAAAACAGTCCAATCCTTTTCCCAATACGAACCTAAGAGAAGAATGTTTTTCCCGATATCGATAACAGCGCTTGTTATTCCCGCTTCGGTAAGATATGTATAAACACAATCAGCAGCATAACCCTTAACTATTCCTCCCAAATCCAATTTCATACCCTTTTCCTTGAGATAAACAGTTTGATCAAAGGTATCTATTACTATGTTCTTGTAATCAACAAGAGGTAAATATTCTTCTAGGTTTGTTGGAACATCGACATAGATGGGATCATATATACTATAATAGTTATCAATAAAATTCCACTGATCCCATACAGGGGCTATTGTGGGGTCAAAAAGAGCTATTCCATCTACTTCAGATAATTCTGATATTTTAAGGGCTTCATTTAGAACATAAATAACCTCATAGCTGACCTCTACAGGGGCTATTCCGGAGGAATTGTTTATCTTCATTATTTCCGTTTGGTAGCCATCTTCCCTTTCCTGAGCATTAAACATCTTGTCTATTTGATCGAGAAGAAAACAAATATCATCATAGATATCTTCTATCTTGCCTTCATCCTTGCTCGTAGCTGCAATTTCTACCTTATTAGCGGTATTAAAATACGAGGGAAAGTTTAAAGAATAAACTGTTCGATCTTTATCGCAACCTATTAGCATGAGAAATATAAATATCAAACTAAAAACTATTAATAACTTCTTCATAGTAGCCTCAATTCTAATTCATAATATTATACCAAAAATTTTTAACTTTTGCTTGAAATATAGTAATTTTTTTTATTATTCATATTTTAAAATTAAAACACCTGATTTATCAGGTGTCAATTTTTTCTCTAAAAATTATCAGACCAAGTATTGTAATAACCAATAACATCTTCATAAGCAGTCGAGCCAGCGGTATCATCTAGCATCTCTTGTTTTGTTGCTTCCAGAAGATTATTCCATTCTTCACTTCCAACAACTAGTTTTCCCTTGATGATATCATCGTAATTTTTGCTATAGCAAATTACATATGGTATCTCTATAGCAGCATCAATAGTTACTTGATGAATTCTATCCTGAATATCATAAATTTTTTTATTGTTCTTTTCCCATTCTTCATAAATCTGTTTTTTTTCTTTCGCTGATTTAATGGAAAGAAAAACTCCAATTCCAATCAACAATAAACTGATGATTATCGATCCCCAGATCAGGTACTCGTTCTTGAGTCCGCCTAATAAAATGACAACAATGATAAAAATCAATAAACAGGTCATAGCTCCTGTATAATAAATTCGGTCTTTCAAGGCTTTTTTGTTTTTAGCAACAATTGGCCAAAAATAACTGGTTACTGTATTGTACTCTGAAGAATATAGCTCCTTGAGTTGGGACATTTCAACAACATATTCACGTAATTTTTCGTTTTTTCGAATTTCCATATTGTCTCTCCTGATGTTTTATTTTATCATAAAATCAAGTTAATGTAAATGTTACTTAAAAAATAGCAGATTGCTCTGCTATTTTTATCCCTATTAACAAACACTTGCTAAAGCAAGAGTTCCTGTTACTTCTGAATTACCAACTATGATTTCTTCATCTTCATCAATAAAGTAATACTTCACTTGTCCATTATCGATTATTTCTACTTTTATATTTCCCCGATAGTGTTCATAGCGACTGTTTATGATTAATTCAGAATCCTTGTAAAAAGCTGTAAATCTGCCTTTTATTTTACCTTCGTTAGCAACAATACTGATAACTCTATAACCTTTAACTTCGCCAATACCAATCTTCATCTCACTAGTTCTTTTTTTGTTTTCGAATTCACGATATACAAATTTTAACATGTTCTCTTCGACTATTTGATGAATAGATATAAAATTACCATCCCCAAAGAATATTCTTATTACCAATACCTGAGAAGAATCCTCAGTCTCCTGAGCTCCTAATATCTGATATGTTGTTCCCTCGATATCTATTACTCCGGTGATGCTATAACTCTCATCAGTGATATTAGTTTTATTATAATACATTGTATATTCCAGTGACTTACTATCTGATAATGGAGAACTTAAAAACATCTGATATTGATAATCATTGTCCTCTAAGACGGTTTCTGTTGTCTTGATAGTATTATCATTCAAGAGTTGTCTGATTGTGAAAATGTATTTATTTAATTCAGTAGCGACATCTTTGATGGCTGTGTTGTTTGTTGGTATACCATACTTTAACAGTAAATCTGGAGAATTTGATACTGACAGAGTGGTTCCTGTTGCTTGCATAGTATATACCATATTAGCCGCCGCCGCAATTTCAAAGGCATATGTCTCATCAACTGTTTCTAATTCTGGAAGTTCAGTTATCGGTGTAATGGTATCACTGGGCCATACGAAATAAATAGTTACTGCTATAACAATCATCGTAACAATTGACAAAGCCCATTTAAAAGAAAAATGATGTTTAAAAGATCTTTGAGGATGTTTTTCTAAATATCTGGCTTTAATTATTTTACTATAGTCAGAAATTTCTTGTGAATTAGCTTCATCCTTTAACTCTTCTATAAATTTATCATATTTATCCATTATTCTCACCTACCTTCCCTCTCATTTTTTTAACAGCATTATTATACATCCAAGTAATCGTTCCTAATGGTTTATTCATTACTTTGGCTATTTCACGATGTTTTAACTCATCTATAACATGAAGCAAAAACACTTCTCTTTCTTCTCCTTCAAGTGTTTCCATAACGAGATTGAGCAGTGGTGTTTCTTTTTTCTCTTCTGCCTGAAACATATCATCATGATCATATATATCATAAATAACTTCTCGTTTTCTTTTGTTATAAGCGTTAATAGCTAAATTTCTGGCAATTGTTACAATAAAAGCAACAACATTAGTTCGCTCGTTATAATAGTTAATTTTTTCTAAAAAGCGAATATATGTGTCCTGCATTATATCTTCGGATAAACTTTTATCCTTTAAAATCATAACAATAGCATAATAAACCTGTTTCTTTGTTAGATCATAAAAGTCATCAAAAAAGTTCATATTTCCCTTTTTTAATTCTTTTATAATAGAAATCATTTCTTCCCTATCTACTCTTTCATTCATTTTCAATCCTTGCTATTTCACAAATAATAAACAAATAACTTTGCTTTTTTATTGGAAATTTTATCATATTTTTAATTCTTACCCCTAATTTAAAAACTCAGATTTCTCTGAGTTTCCTATGGTAATAAATTTATTTCCGTCTTTAGCTCTAAATAGCCCTCAGAAAATAAATTATCTCCGAAAAATTCAGATGATTTTGTTCCTGATTCTTGGATTACTGCCTGTAATATTGGATTATCTGTAATCAGTTCGGTAAAGTTGAAGGTTACTTGTAAATTATCAGAATCAATCGTCATCCACTCTTGATCTGATAAGACATCTCCCAAATAGCTCAAAATTGCTCTTCTGTTACTTTCGTTTCCAGAAATAGTTCCTAAATACATTTCGGTAAAGTTTAAAGTAATTTCAAAATTATCACTTTTTGACCCTTCAAAAATTGTCTTCACTACCACTTCTTTGCCATTGATATCTAAAGTAAGCTTTATCTCAAGAACATCATCCATAATATCTACAAAAAAAGAATTAATAGTTATGTATGATACCTTATAGATACCGTCTTCTAAATAAGGAAAAGCAAACGATGTACCGACTAAATCCATCCCTAAGAAAATCTTATTGAAATCAGCCTCGGTTATTTCTAAAGTGAACAGATTTGTCAAGTCGAAAATACTTGTTGGAAGCTGTCGATCAAAGACATCCTGAATCGAAAATTCTTCACTGCTTATTATTCCCTGATAGTTAGATTTATTGACTATTCCAATACTTGAAAAATCAATTTTATTTATTACTACTAAATCTTCATCCTTGATACGATCATAGCCTAATACAAGGAATCTAAATGTTGAATTTAACTGATCTTCAGTTATGGTTTTATCATTTAAAAGTTTTTCTGAATTTTGAACTACCAAATTCATATCAAAATCAATATCATCTTCACCATCAACCGTTTTATCATAGCTCATTTTGGCGGTGTGAACAATAATTCCAGCTTCATTGTTTTTCCCAAATGATATCTCAAACAAATCCTCATCAAAAAAGATAGAAAAAACTGTTTCATATAAATCTTTATTTTCATCTTCTTCAAATGATGTTAAAATCATTTCTTCAATTTTGTCTTCAGCAATTGTGATAGTAAAATTGTTGAAATCTACTGTGGCATCTATTCCCTGGATTTCTAACATGTGTGATACAGAATCACCATCAGCATATTTTCCCAATACCATCCTTGTTATATTCGAAGCAAAGGACAATTTTCCCACCTTCAAATCAACGAGTTCTATAATGATGTTTCCATCTTCCTGAGTGATTAAAACCGATGTCTTGACCACTGTTTCAAAGAAGAAAGCTTTCATCGGAATATATACCGTACATCCTTCTGTCTCATTTATTGTTGTATAAATACTATTTATCTCCAGTGGTGCCATATTTATTTCTTTTTTTATATCTCTTAATATAGCATTAAGCAAATAGTTCAATTCTTCCTCATCCAAAGTTATGTTGATGTCCTCAGTTTCTTCAACATCCTTTAATCCTTCACCAATCATATAATTAATATAGGAACTAGAATTTGTTTCATCTTCTAAAACATATGCTGGGGTTTCATCTTTTCCGCTGAAAAGCATTCCCCCAACTATTCCCACTCCTACCAGTGCTAGAAGGATGACCAGTCCTATAAGCCCAAAAATAAATCTAAATATTTTTCCCATATTATTTTTCCTTTCACACCTCTTAAAATATTTTTTAGAGCAAGATAATTATATCATACTTCTTAAAAGCAAGCAATTTTTTTACATACAGGTGTTTTACAACAAATAAAAAACTGAGATAGTCTTTAAACTATCCCAGTTATTTTTATTTCTTATTTGCTATAATCCATTGCAAGATATCTTTGATACATCTTATATCTTCTCTGAGCTTCGGCTTTATTTAAAGCTAAAAGTCTAGCAGCATGTTCTGGATTGATTTGTTTTAATTGAGCATATCTTGTTTCTGTCATCAAATGCTCTTCATATTTATCCCAATTAGGTTCCTTAGAATCAATTTGGAATGGATTTTTACCTTCTTCAGCTAATCTTGGATCATATCTGAATGTTGTCCAATAACCGCATTCAACTGCAAGTTTTGCTTGTTCTTGAGTTTTACCCATACCAGATTTTAAACCATGAGCGATACATGGAGCATAGGCAATAATAATTGATGGGCCATTATAGCTTTCTGCTTCCTTGATAGCCTTTAACATTTGCGCTTGTGAAGCACCATGAGAGATTGAAGCTACATAAACATGACCATAACTCATAGCGATAGCAGCCAAATCTTTCTTTTTACCCTTCTTACCAGAAGCAGTAAATTTAGCTATAGAAGCTGTAGGTGAAGATTTAGAAGATTGTCCGCCTGTGTTAGAATATACTTCAGTATCCACTACTAAAATATTAACATCTTCTTGATTGGCGATGACATGATCTAATCCTCCATAACCAATATCGTAAGCCCAACCATCACCACCAAAGATCCATTGACTTCTCTTGATTAAATAATCCTTTAAGCCTAAAATTTCTTTTGCAGGTTGGCAATCAGTAGTTTCTAGTAATGGGATTAATTCTTTAGCAATTTTCTTAGTCTCAGAACCACTGTTTCTGTTTTCTAACCATGCCTTAAATAATTCCTTAATCTTTGTATCTGAAGTTTGACAGTCTGCCAAAGCTTTTTCCATGATAACACCAATTCTATCTCTGATAGTCTCTGTTGCCATTCTCATTCCATAACCGAATTCAGCGTTGTCTTCAAATAGTGAATTAGCCCATGCTGGACCTTTGCCTTCTTTGTTAACAGTATATGGAGTAGCTGGGAAAGATCCACCATAAATTGATGAACATCCAGTAGCATTTGCAATTATCATTCTATCTCCGAATAATTGAGTTACAAGTTTGATATAAGGTGTTTCTCCACATCCGCCACAAGCACCACTAAATTCAAATAATGGTTGAGCAAATTGGGAATTCTTAGCATTTGCTGTAATGTCTACTAGATCTGCTTTATATGATACATTTTCAAAGAAATACTCTGCAGTTTTATCCTTACCTTGATGAATAACTTCATCAATTGGAGCCATAGTAAGAGCCTTTTCGCCTTTTTTACCTGGACATGTATTCGCACAAACTTCACATCCAGTACAATCAGCGGCCATAATTTGAATTGTAAACTTCAATCCTTCAAGTCCTTTACCTGTTGGAGTTAAATAATCAGCATTCTTTGGAGCTTTGCTCTCTTCTTCAGGAGTTACTAGGAATGGTCTGATTACAGCGTGAGGACATGAGAAAGAGCATTGGTTACATTGGATACAATTGTTTGGATTCCATACAGGAACAAACTGAGCAATATAACGTTTCTCATAAGCGGCTGATCCTGGAGTCATTGTTCCATCAACAAAATCATTGAATGCTGAAACTGGTAAATCATAACCTTTAATAGCATTAACAGGGTTAGCAATTTCCTTAACAAACTTAGGAAGATCTTTGCTTTCAACTTTCTTTTCAGGGACTAAATTAGCCCAAGCTGGATCTACTTTAACTTCTTTTAAACCATCAGCGCCAACTTCAATTGCTTTATAATTTAAATCAACAATTGCTTGACCTTTCTTAATATATGATTTATATGCATATTTCTTCATTAATTCTTTAGCTTCTTCATAAGGCATAATCTGTTCATTCAATTTGAAGAAAGCTGATTGCATAATGGTATTTGTTCTATTTCCTAAACCAATTTCACGAGCTAAAGTAACTGCATCTATGATATATAATTTAGCATGTTTTTCAGCTAAAGCTTTTTTAAATGAATTTGGCATAAATTCTAATAACTCAGCTTCTGATTTAACAGTGTTTAATAAGAATCTACCGCCATCTTTTAATTTGCTCAACATATCGTATTTTTCAACATATGTATCCAAAGAACAAGAAACAAATCCTGCTTCGGTAATTAGATATGGTGATCTGATAGGATTCTTTCCAAATCTTAAGTGACTTCTTGTAACACCACCAGATTTTTTAGAGTCATAAGCAAAATATGCTTGAGCATAATAATCAGTATTATCACCGATTAGCTTAATAGTACTCTTGTTAGCACCTACTGTACCATCACTACCTAATCCATAGAATATTAACTGACTAACACCTTCTCCTGCTGTATTGATTTCTTTTGTTACTGGAAGAGATAGGAATGTTACATCATCATTAATACCGATTGTGAAACTATTTTTAGCTTCACCAACTAGATTATCATAAACAGCAAAAATCTGTCCAGGAGTAGTATCTTTACTAGAAAGGCCATATCTACCTCCAATAATTAAAGGAGCATTTTCCTTTCCATAGAAAGCATTTCTGACATCCAAGTATAGAGGTTCTCCGTTTGAGCCTTGTTCTTTTGTTCTATCTAAAACAGCAATTCTTTTTACAGTAGAAGGAATTGCTTCCATTAAATACTTAACAGAAAAAGGGCGGTATAGGTGAACTTTAACTAGTCCAACTTTCTTACCTTGCTTTGTTAGATAATCAACGACTTCTTGAGTTGTCTCACAAACAGAACCCATTGCAATAATTATATCAGTGGCATCTTTAGCACCATAATAAACAAATGGAGCATAATTTCTACCTGTTTCTTTTGAAATTTCTTTTAGATATCCTTCAACAATTTCTGGAACCCTATCATAATATTTATTTTGAGCTTCGCGAGCTTGGAAGTAAACATCATCGTTTTGAGCAGATCCACGAGTAACTGGATTGTTTGGATTAAGAGCTCTGTTTCTAAAATTCTCAACTGCTTTTCTATCCAATAAGCGATCAAATACCTCATAAGGCATAACTTCTACTTTTTGAATTTCATGACTTGTTCTAAATCCATCAAAGAAATGCATGAAAGGAACACTTGACTTAATTGCCGATAGATGAGCAACTCCTGCTAAATCCATTACTTCTTGAATACTTGAAGAAGCAAGCATAGCAAATCCTGTTTGACGACAAGCCATAACATCTTGGTGATCACCAAAAATTGATAATGCTTGTACTGCTAAACTACGCGCTGAAACATGAATAACACCTGGTAATAATTCACCAGCAATCTTATACATGTTAGGAACCTTTAATAATAATCCTTGTGATGCAGTAAATGTTGTAGTTAGAGCACCAGCTTGAAGAGATCCATGAACCGTACCTGCTGCACCAGCCTCTGATTGCATTTCAACAACCTTTACAGGTACACCGAATAAATTCTTTTGTCCTTTTGCTGCCCATTCATCTACGTACTCTGCCATAGGTGAAGATGGCGTAATAGGATAAATACCAGCAACTTCAGTAAAGGCGTAAGCCCCCCATGCAGCAGCTTGATTTCCATCCATAGATTGAAAAACTTTTTTTGCCATTTTTTTAATAGGTCACTAATAAGTGACTTTTCCTCCTATTTTTATATTATATTAAATTCCTGTAGTATTATACCACGAATCACTTTTTTTCTCAAGATATTATTTTTATTTTATTTGTAAAAATGTTTACATTGGTTCGGCTTTTGTCATTTAAATACCCTCTTGTTGTTTAAATACTTATAAGCTTGTTTATATTAGAGAATAAATTAAAATATCTATAACCTTGTGTTTTTTAGGCAATATGTTAAAATTAATGTATGAAGAGGGTCAAAACTCATGAAGACTTTATTAATAGGAATCAATTCAAAATATATCCATCCCAATATAGGAATTCACCAAATATATGCTAATGCCACTTCTGAAACCAAATTCTTGGAATTTACCATTAAGGATTCTAATAAAAAAATAATTGATGATATCCTAAAAGAAAATTTTGAAATTTTAGGCTTTTCCGTGTATATTTGGAATGTTTCTAAGATTAAAGAAATTTTATCATTACTAAAAGACTTGAATAAAATTATTGTTCTTGGTGGTCCTGAGGCTAGTTATGACTTCTATAGTTTACTATCATATAATAACGTCTCTTACATAATAAATCAAGAAGGAGAACAAGCCTTTAATCAATTGGTTGATTACATAGATAATAAAATTAATCTCGAGGAAGTTACTAATCTCTATTACAAATCTAATGGTATCATAAAATATACGAAAACTCAACCGCTATTACTTGATAACATAAAGCACGATTATTCCTTAATTTCTGACTTTCAAAATAAAGTATGTTACATTGAAGCTAGTCGCGGCTGCTTTTTTAACTGTTCATACTGTCTTGCTTCTTTGGAAAAACCTGTTAGGTTCTTTCCCTTGGATAAAGTCAAAGATGAAATACTCTTTTTGTTAAGTAAAAAAGCCAAAATAATTAAGTTCCTCGACCGCTCGTTCAATGTTAACAAGGAATATATGATGGAAATCCTGAAGTTTATCAATGAAAACGACAATGGCTACAGTACCTTTCAACTAGAAGTTGTTGGAGATTTATTGACTGATAAAGAAATCAATTACATCAACACAATGCGAAAAAATTATTTGCGCTTTGAGATCGGTATTCAAACAACTAACGAAGAAACCACAAAAGCCATTTTGCGAAAACAAGATTTCAACAAAATAAAAGAAAACATTATTAAACTAAAAGGTAATGTAGTTATTCACACCGATTTAATTGCTGGTCTTCCCCTGGAAAACCTT